>CAMPKM010000139.1 GCA_946887155.1 uncultured Gemmatimonadota bacterium | reverse complement strand
AAATGTCGCGGTCCTGGGCCCAATCGGCGCGAATTCTGCGAGACGTCGGCAATCCACACGTCGCTCTGCCGATCGTTGATCGTGAAGAAGAAGCGCTTGCCGTCCGTCGAGATGTTCAGCCGATACGAAGGCCGCTCGGGATCGTCGAAGCGCACCAGAAGCCGGGGACGGCCGCCGCCGACCGACACGTACCAGATCGACGCCTGACCGGTTTGATCGTGCGACTTGAAGTACAAACCTCTGCCGTCCGGAGCCCAGTGAGGATCCTCCACGATCGGATCGTTGATCGTGTCGGTCACCGCATAGATCGTTCGGGCATCCCCGGAGTCGGATGGAATCAGTTCCAGCCGTTCGACCTGGAACGAGCCACGGATGCTCTGGCCCGACGCCAGTGCGATGGTATTCCCGTCAGGCGACCAGAAATGGAGGAAACCGCGGTCCAGGCGGCGTACCGGTTTGCCCCAGCGACCGTTGGCATCGCGGCGCATGATGAACAGTCCGCCGGCCGGGCCGAATTCGCTGTACGCGATTTGTCTGCCGTCTGGTGACCAGACCGGACAACACTCCTGGTCCGGTGAACTGGTCAATTGTTCGGGTTCGCGCGCGCCGATCTTCTGAACGAAGATGTCCCGTGATCCGGTGCGAAACGAGTGATACGCGAATTCCTGCTCGTCAGGCGATGCGGTCGCGGCGTATTCGTCGGATGGCGCATGGGTCAGGCGCTCGGGTTCTCCGCCCGTGACACCGATCCTGTAGATCTCGCCGTTCCCGCTCAGGTCGGAATCGTAGTAGACCCATGGTCTGCCGATGCCTGCGCGCATGACTTCGATCACCTGACTTCCCGAGGTCAGTTGCTCGGCACCGTCGAGGGAAACCGGCCCGCTTTGCGGTACGGCCAGCGACCAGAGGTTCGCGCGCTCCTGATACACAGCGTAGGCGAGGCGCGAATTCGCGGCGTCGAGGCTGAAGGAGTGAACACCGAGCCCTGTCGTGATGCGGTCGGGGTCACCGCGCAGGCGTCCGTCCGCCCGCACGCCCACGGCGTAGATGTCCCGCGGCCCGTCGCGATTCGAGACGAAGAACAGGCGGGACCCGTCCGATGCCCAGCGCGGATTCTGCAGGGACGAGGTGCTGTCGAGGATCGGAGCGATGCGACCGTCGCTGGAAATGAGAACGATCCGGCTCGGGCTCTGGTTGGCGAAGAAAGCACCCGGCTGGACGTAGGTGTTGTTCCCCGAAACGCACGCAATCCAGGTGCGGGCGGGTGACCAGTCACAGGAGTGCAGCTCGCGACCTCGAGCCAGAAAGCGTTGTCGCACGCCGTCCGCCGACAGGACGAACATCGAGTCATCGCGCACGGCGGCGATTTCGCTGCCGTCGGGCGACCAGGCCGCTGCGCTCACCAGGGCGTCACCGAGCGGACCAATCACCTGTCGCACCGTTCCGCCCAGTGATGACGCCGTCCAGGCACCACCCCGCGACAGAAAGAGGATGCGGCTGCCATCGGGAGACCATGCCGGCTGGGCCTCGACCGAGGTGGAGTCATCCGACAGCACGAGCGTCCGGCCGCCGCCAACAGGACGGAGGAAGATGCGCATGCGCGCCGACGTGCCCGCCGCGTACGCCACGATCCTGCCGTCGGGCGAGATCGCCGGATACATCTCCAGCCCGGCGTCGGAGGTGAATTGAACCGCCCTGCCGAGGACGAGGGCGGCCGCACGATCCGGACGCAGCAGGAAGACGGCCGCGCTCACCGCCGCCAGCACGCCTAACGCGGTGGCGGCCAGCAACGTCCGGCGCCACGGACTCACGACCGTATCCATCCTCGCCGGGACGCTCCCGCCGCTTGGCGTCGCCAGGGGCTCGAGTCGCTCGAGCAGCTCCTGGGCGGTCTGCCACCGGTCGGCGGGACGCTTGGCAAGACATCGCATCACCACCTGCTCGAGCGCCGGTGGGAGCCCGGCCCGATGGACGCCGACAGCGTCCGGGACTGCCGTGACGTGCGCGGCGAGCACCTGCTGCGGACTGAGACCGGAAAACGGTACACGCCCGGTGAGCAACTCGTACGCAATGACGCCTACCGCGTAGATGTCGGCCCGGTGATCGACGTTCGGATCGGCGGTGGCCTGTTCCGGCGACATGTAGGCTGGTGTGCCTAACGCGATTCCGGCCGTCGTCACCGTGATGTTGCTCCCCCCGGCCTCGGTCAGCGCCTTGGCCACGCCGAAGTCGGTTACCAGCGCGTGCCGCCCCGACAGCATGACGTTGTCCGGCTTCATGTCCCGGTGCACGACGCCGTGTTCGTGGGCGTAGGCAAGCGCGTCGACGATCTCTACGAGCAGGCGTACGGCTTCCGCGACCGGGAGCTCGCCTTCCCGCGCCAGGCGCTGGCGCAACGAAAGGCCCTCGACATACGGCATCACGAAGTACAGGAACCCGGCCGCTTCGCCCGATTCATGCAGCGGCAGGATGTTTGGATGCTGCAGCTGCGCCGCGATCGCGACCTCCCGTGAGAACCGCGCCGCACCGACTGACGCGCCGAGGCCCTCGTGGAGCACCTTGAGCGCGACCTTGCGCTCGTGCCGCAGATCCTCGGCGAGATACACCGTAGCCATTCCGCCCCGCCCCAGCTCGCGCTCGATGTGGTAGCGCTCACTCAACGCATTGCGGAGGCGGTCTTCTGCGGGAGGCATGCTCACGTCACGAAAAATGCCATCGTGCAGACCCTGCCGCGAGGCAATCCGGTCACCAACTGTCCAGGACTGCGCGACTCCTCGGTGCGCCTGGTACGTACATGCGCCCTAACGCACCAACGCTGCCTGCACGTACCATGAACCAGGAACGGCCTTCCATTCGCCATCTCCGGCGCGATAGCGGAGCCGCAGGCTCGCACCGCCACCGGCGTTGAAGTAGCGGACCGCGATCGGATGGAGGCCTGTGCGGAGCGCGATCATGCCGGTGCGTTCTTCGTCACCGTGCAGCCCGTCGTTGTTGACTACCACACGTTCACCGATTTCGAGGTTGCTGCCATCATCCGACGAGAGAGCGAACTCGTACAGCGCGTCGTCAGGTACTCGCAGGTAACCAGTCATTTTCACGGCGTATCGTTCGGTCGTGTCCATTGGCCGCAACGCGACGTCGTTCACCTTCGCCTCGCGACCGCCGGAGAGCGTATCGATCACCTTGACTGACCGGACCGGCCGTTCGAAGAACAAATGACGCAACCCCTGCTCAACGACCGTCAGGTCGTCGGCCGGCCGGTAAGCGGTTCGCGTGAACGTCGCGGCACGCGGCGCGCTGGAACGACCATCGGTCGTAAACGCGCGCGCCGTGACTCGCGTACCCTGCGGCGAGACATCAACCCGGAACGGACGTTCGTAAAGCCGGCTGTTCGCGGTCGGGTCGGTTCCATCCGTCGTGTAGCGCACCTGGGCGTCCGGCATCGCGGTGCTCAACGAGATCGTGACGTTGTCGTCCAGCGTGAGCCGGTCACCGTCGAGTCCCTCCACATGCGGGACTCGATAGGCGACACCGAGCCGGCCTAACGAACGGAGCGCGCCGGGGAGCCGGGCCTGGAAGCTCTGCCAGTCGCGCGCCTCGCGCGAGGACCAGGTCAATTCGGCCAGCGCCAGTGCCCGCGGCCAGAGCATGTACTCCACCGACTGCGGTGTCTTCAGGTACTCGGTCCACAGGTTCGCCTGCGCGCCGAGTATGTGTTTCGACTGCTCAGCCGTCAGTGAGTCCGGAACGGGTTCGTATGAGTACACGCGCTCCAGCGTCACCAGACCGCCGATAGCGAGCGGTTCGAAGCGCGCGTCGCCCTGGTAGTAGTCGAAATACAGGTGCGAGTTCGGCGTCATGACCACGTCGTGATCCTGGCGCGCGGCAGCGATACCGCCACTCGTACCGCGCCACGACATGACCGTCGCTTCCGGGGCCAGTCCGCCCTCGAGGATCTCATCCCAGCCGATCAGCCGCCGGTTCTTCGAGACGAGGAAACGTTCGATCCGGCGGATGAACCAGCTCTGGAGTTCTTCCTCGTCCTTCAGTCCCTCGCGGCGAATGATCTCCTGGGCGACCGGGCTGGCCTTCCATCGCGTCTTCGGGACCTCGTCGCCGCCAACATGGATGTAGCGGCCTGGAAAGAGATCCATGACTTCAGCCAGCACGTTCTCGAGGAACGTGAACGTGGCCTCGTGCGGGCAGAAGACATCCTCATCGACTCCCCACGTCGTGCGCACCTCGAAGGGTCCGGGTGTACAGGCGAGTTCCGGATACGCGGCCAGCGCTGCCTTCGCATGGCCAGGCATCTCGATCTCCGGCACGACGGTCACATATCGCTCGGCTGCATAACGAACGACGTCACGGATCTCGGCCTGCGTGTAGGAGCCGCAATGGGGCGTGCCGTCGCCAACGTATGGTTCGAAGTGCTTCTCGACCATCGTCTCCTGGCGACACCCGCCAACGCTCGTCAGGCGTGGGTACCGGGCTATCGCGATCCGCCAACCCTGGTCGTCGGTCAGGTGCCAGTGGAACGTGTTCAGCTTGTACCGCGACATCAGGTCGATGTACGTCTTGACGAAGCTGACCGGCTGGAAATGCCTCGACACGTCGAGGTGAAGGCCGCGCCAGGAAAACCTCGGGGTGTCAACGATCGTGATGGCAGGGATACGCACACTGGACGGACGTTCGGTGTCTTCGGCTTCGAAGAGTTGCCTGAGCGACTGGAGCCCGTAGAACAGGCCGGCTCCGGTCGATGCCGAGATCTCGATGCCCTCGGGAGCAATCGTGAGGGTGTAGGTCCCTTCCTTCTCGGCCACCAGCGTCTGGATCTGCCGCAGCTGGATTGCGCCCTCCCGGATCCTGCGACCGGTGGTGAGCGTCACGCTCCGGCCGGTGGCAGCACCGGCGATGTTCACCGCCAGCGTGCCTAACGCCCTGAGCTCGGCGTTGGCCGTGTCGGCGACCCAGACGTCCAGCGTATCCGGCGCCGTCCATGCGCCCGTGCCCGGTCGCGTCACGTGCGGCGCGGGAATGACCGGCACGAGCCGTTCGGGCCGCGGCGCCCGAGCCGGTGGCGGCGTGCAAGCGCTCACGAGGGCGAGAGCGCCAAGCAACGCGCGAAAATCGATTCGATCCATGACCCGAATCTGGCCGATCGACTGGTTTCCGGACAGCGGGACGGGAGGTCACGCGTGACTCGCTACAGCCGAAACTCCACCGGTTGAGCACCCTGCCAGAGTACGCGACGTCCCAGCTCGGCCAGGCGTTCCCTGCCATCGACGATTGTCATCACATGGTTGCCGTACAGCGGGCCCGCCTTGCTGGCAAATGCGGTTTCGCCGTACGGAATCAGGATCTCGGTTTCGCTGATCCCCTGCGGATGAAGCAGTATCTGGCCGGGCACGGGGTGTTGCGTGTCATTCTCGGCACCCACGCCCACGTCGAGGCCGCCTAACGGCATCCACGCCGCCTCCCCGCTCCAGCGCGCCTGGAGGAGCGATCCGGACAGCGGCAACAGGCGGAGGAAAGCCGCCACCGATGCGGGCGCGCGTTCCCGCTCCAACCTTGCCGTGAACCGCAGGTCGCCAATGACGATCTGGACCATGTGTGAGTCAGGATCGCGAATTCGTCGCAAAACTACCGTCGGCGAGAAGGCGTCCGCCGCGAGTGGTGGCGAGCGCTTCTGAGGATGCAGTACTTCGACGAAGCACAGGTCCCACCGAGGACACCGTTAGGCCTGGAAGAATTGCTGTTCGGTTGAAGACGCGCGCCAAGAGGGTTTCTTCGCGCAACCGTCGTTTTCGCGGTATCCGCGACTCAGGCTTTATTGCCCTTCGCCTCGTCGGTGAAGAATCAACAAAACCCAGGGCGCGGATCCCGCGAAAACCACGGATTTCGCGAATAGCTCTGGGGGGATACCGCTTCAACGTTTACCCGTGCTTCGGGCCGGTCACTGCTTCGCTTCGCCCCGGCGATATTTCACCTTGCCGCCGACGATGGTCAGCTCGACAACCGCGGTCGGAATTTCCGCATCCGGTATGGTCATGATGTCCTTCGACAACACCGCGACGTCCGCGAGCTTGCCAGGGGTCAACGATCCCTTGCTCGTCTCTTCAAAGGCCGCGTACGCGCCATTGATCGTGTACGAGCGCAGGGCTTCCTCGCGCGTCATGCGATGCGCCGGATTAAACGGCTCGCCGGTGTTCGTCATCAGCGTAACGGCGGCGTAGAAGCTGGCGATGGGATCGATGTCCTCGACGGGTACGTCGGTGCCATTGCTGATGATCGCGCCTGAGTTGATCAGGTCGCGAAAAACGTAGGACGTCTTGAGTGCGCGTTCCTCGCCGAGCCGCTTCGGGATCCACGGTCCGTCAGAGGTTGCATGCGTGCCCTGCATCGCGGCGATCACGCCCAGCTGCGCAAAGCGCGGGACGTCGGCCGGATCGAGGTGCTGCGCATGCTCGATGCGCCACCGCAGGCCGGTCTTGTCCGGATTTTTTTTGAAGACGCGTTCATAGATGTCGAGCACGACCCGATTGGCGCGATCGCCGATGGCATGCGTGTTGACCTGGAAGCCGTGCTTGATCGCCACATTCGCCGTGCCCTCGATGTCCTCGGGCGATTCCAGCGTAAGCCCTCGGCTCTCAGGCAGGTCGAGATAGGGCTCGAGGAGCCACGCGCCGTGTGAGCCCAGTGCGCCGTCGATCTGTCGCTTGATGGAGCGGACGGTGAGGTAGTCGTCGCCCTCGAGCGGCATGAAGTACTGCGGCAGCTTCTGGTCCATTTCGGCATTGGAGGCGCGCCGGACCATCACGTACAGACGAGCCGGAAGCGCTCCTTCACTTTCGAGGCGCTTGAAGAAATCGATCGTCGCGAAGTCGGAACCGGCGTCATGGAAGCTGGTGACGCCCTTCGACAACGCCTCCTCGCCGGCGAGGCGCACCTGGGTGCGCCGTTCCTTCTCGCGGTCCTCCTCCGAGCGATCCGAATCGGCACGCGCCTGCACGGCGCCCACGAGCCGCTGCGCTGTTTCGCGAAGCAGGCCAGTGGGTTCACCATCGGGTCCCTTCACGATTTCGCCGCCGGGCGGGTTCGGAGTGTTCCGCGTGATGTTGGCGATCTCCATCGCGCGCTTGTTGACGAACGCCGCGTGTCCGCTGGCATGGGTCAGGACCACCGGGTTGTTAGGCGATGCCGCGGAAAGGGCCGCCTGGACCGGATTTCCCTCGACGGCTCCCGGCGGCGGGACTTCCCATTTTTCCTGGTGCCAGCC
>CAMPKM010000138.1 GCA_946887155.1 uncultured Gemmatimonadota bacterium | reverse complement strand
CAATCGTCAATCGTCAATCGTCAATCGAAGGGATTAGTTTCCGAGCCGATGCTGAATTGCCTGAGAATGTCGAGACTTTGTCTTGCCCTGACGTTTGTGCTGGCCGCGTTTTCCTTCGCGGTGAGACCCGCGGCCGCGCAGAACCGGAGCGGCGGTGGTGTTTCGCTCGCCGGTATCGGGCACGATATCGGTGGAGCAGCAGCGGGCGTGTTCATCGTCGAGTTCGCCGATTTCGGCTGCAGTTACTGCGCGAAGTTCAACGTCGAGACGATGCCCCGGTTGCGCACCGCGTATGTCGAACCGGGCATCGCGCGGATGAAGATGATTCCGTTCGTGACGGGCATGTTCAAACATTCGCGCGAGGTAGCCGAGGCGGCTGAATGCGCGGCCGAGCAGGGCGAGTTCCGGCGCATGCACGACCTGCTCTATCTCAAGCGGAAGGAATGGATTGGTTCGAAGAACATCCGCGTGACCATCGACGGCTACGCGCGACAGCTCGGACTCGATCGCACCGTCTTCGGCCGCTGCCTGATGAATCCCGCCATTGCGAAACGCATCCAGCAGCACACCGCCCTCGCGCGCCAGTTAGGCATCAACGGAACGCCGACGTTCTTCGTGAACGGTCGCCGAGTCCCGGGCGCGGTTCCATTCGAGATCTTTCAGCAGGTGATCTCGTCAGTAACACGCTAGCGACATAAGGGACAGACCACGTTTTTCGACTGCGTCCCGCCGGTGATGCAGCGAACTGTGAAAAACGTGGTGTGTCCCCCATTTCAACGAATGGGAGCGTAGTAGCGAAGGGCACGCCCGTCGTTCCGGAAGCCGGCGCCCAGCAACATGGGTGCCCACTCGGAGCCGGAGGCGGTTTCGCCGTTGATGGTCTCGACGATGACGTCCTGACGCCGCTCGAGGCCGCGGGAAGTCGTTAGGCGCTCGAGCAGCGCGTCGATCGCGGCCCGCACCGTGGACGCATCGGCGCCTTCACGAGTGGACAACTTCCGGCCGCGGGACTCTGACGCCACGATGACCGTGCCGCCGATCGTGACCAGGTGCGCACCGCGACCTCGCGGACGAGCCAGGGGATCGATGCTCACCCCCGCGAGTACCAGCGAATACACATTCGCCGGATCCGAGGTCGCCATCACAACCGGCGACTCGGCTCCTTCCGGATCCGGCGCCCGCAACATTTCCACCGCATCGGGCAACGCAAACTGCGCGCCCGCCAGACCGGAAACGAAATAGCCGCGACGCACATCGCCGCGGAATTCCATCCGCTTGAGCTCGTGATAGATGTCGCGCCACGACACCGCCGGACGCTCGCGACGCCACCAGTCACGCGACACGACACCGTAGCGGGCAAGCCACTGCCGCGCGACCATGCCGGCAAGGTCGGTCTCATCAGCGTCGGCCAGGCCTGACGAGCCGGGCGTGTGCACCAGCGACCAGCGGCCGCCCCACTGGGCGACGCCGGGCCGGTCCGGACGCTTCCATCGCGCCAGTCGTCGCACGTCTGGCCGTCGCTGCACGATCGGCCGGTCAGGTGAAGGTGTGAAGTCGTCAGGCAGCCAACGGGCTGGGTCGGGCTCGTCCGGCCGTCGCGATGGAAAGGCTGGTCGATGCCGGATGACATCGCGCATTGCTTCCACGGTGTCATTCGTGACGAGACCCGCACCGACCAATTCACGCAACGCGTCGCGCAACCGCTGCGGGCCTAACGACGTGGCCGCGACGAGGTCGCTCGTGAACGACGCACCCAGGCGTCGCAGCGCATCGAGAACCTTCCGGGCGGGTTCGCCGAGCAAGGCATCCGAAGGGGCACCAAGCCAGAGACGGCCGGTGCCGCGTTCGAAAAACCGAATACGGCTGACGCCTGCCGCCATCGCACCGGCAATTGCGACCTCCGCTCCGCCTTTTGGCGGAGTCGGTTCCGCCGTCCACACGAGCTGTCCACTCGCGGCGAGCGCGCTGAGTGAGGACGCGTCATACGGCTTTACGCGAGCGGGAAGGTAGTCGCGTTCCCAGGCCGCGGCGGGACGCGCGATTCCGTAGAGCTGCTGCATGGCGGTAGCCGTGCCATCGCTCCCCGTGAGCACGGCATCTGTCGTCATGTGCTGCCACCGTTGCATGAACCGCGCGAAGGCCGGCAAGGGTACCGCCGCGATCTGTTTCCGCGCCCGCGCCAGCTCGAGGCGTCGCGCACGTTCCAGTGACCGGCGCGCCGTCCAGCGCACCACGCCACGGTCGGGGCCGAAGGATCCGCGCACCAGCACGCGGGCCCGCTCCCATTCATCGAGACGTCTTTGCAGCCAGTCTTCGTCGACTACATAACGAGCACGGATATCCGCCAAAGAAACGGGTCTACACAGCATGAGGAAGCGGGCGACGATTTCCCGTCGAGCCGCCGATGGCTTGAGGCTGGCCTGCCGCAGGTGCCCGGGAATGACCGTGTCGACGGGCTGGCGGACCAGGCCTGTGCCCGTAAAGACCGCGTCCGACATGACGTCGCCGAATGCCGCTGCATAACGCGCCCAGGCATCGGCCAGGATGAACCGTCGTCTCGTTTCGCCCAGATCGATGGCGACCAGCCGGCCGCTCTCCAACAGGGCTTCGATTGGACTGCCGCGCCGCCATTCAGCGCGCGGCGCAACACGGGCTTCGAGCTCTTCCTGCGTCACGTCGCCGGCCCGATCGATGAGCACCGCCAGCTCATCGGCGTCGCGTGCCTGCCAGCCGGCAGCCGTCCCGCGCCGCTTCGCGAGAACTTCCTCCAGCACCTCGAGCGTGGTCTCATCAGCGCCCTGCCCTCCCATCAACTCGTCGAGCAACGCGCGATCGAGTGACAGCAGCGCCGCCCGCGATTCGGCGCGGGGCGTGTCGTCGCCGTACATCCACTCCATCACGAAGCCGAACTGCAGCGATCGCGCGAATGGCGAGGGGATTTCCGTCGATACCGTCCGGATGCCTAACGCCCCAGTGGCCAGCCTGGTGAGCACGTCGCGCAGGCCGTCCATGTCGAACGCATCCTGCAGCACGTCGCGATACGTCTCGACCACGATCGGGAACGACGGAAACTCGCGTACCGCCTGCAGCAGGTCGGCTGCCTTCAACCGCTGGAGCCAGAGCGGCATCCGCCGCCGGGGATTGCCACGCGGCAGCAGCAGCGCGCGCGCCGTATTCATCCGGAATCGCGCGCCGAACAGCGACGAGCCGCCGACTTCCTCCAGGATGATTCGCTCGGCTTCATCAAAGCCCAGGCCACGAAACACGTCCACCGGCGGCAGTGCGCCAAGGTCGGGTAAGCGCAACATCAGGCCGTCGTCGGTGGTCTGGACCGGGATCTCGACGCCGAGCCGCTCGCGCATCCGCCGGCCAAGTGCCATTCCCCACGGAGCGTTCACGCGCCCGCCGAACGGTGCATGCAGCACCATGCGCACACCGCCAACTTCGTCACGGAATGACTCGAGCACGAGCATCTTGTCGTCAGGCACGCTCCCGACGACGGACCGCTGCTCATGCACATAGTTGACCAGCGAACGGACCGTCGGTTCATCGGCGCGATAGTCAGCCTGAAGTGCGCCTACCTGGTCGTCGCTTTCCGCATCACCCAGCCTGCGGCGCAACTCGCTCACGCGATCTCTCATGTGATACGAACGCGCCATGAATTCGCCCTTCCAGAACGGCATCCGGGCTGGCGCGCCCGGCGCCGGCACGACCACGACGCGATCGTGTTCGATCGAACGAAATCGCCACGTCGAAGACCCGAGCTGGAACACGTCGCCGACGCGCGATTCGTGCACGAACTCTTCGTCCAGTTCGCCGAGCCGCGTCTTGTCGGGAAGGTGCACGGTATAGAGACCGCGATCGGGGATGGTTCCACCGGAGATCGTGGCGACCATGCGCGCCCCGCGCGTTGGCGACAACACGTCGGAGGTTCGATCCCAGAAGATCCGTGCGTCCAGCTCCGATGCGACGTCCGCCGGATACTTGCCGGAAAGCATCGACACGGTTTCATCGAATGCCGCGCGGGAGAGACCATGGAACGGATAGGCGCGACGGACAAAGTCGTACAGCGCCGATGACGTCCACTCCGGTTCGTCCGACGCCACCATGGCGACGATGAGTTGCGCGAGCACGTCGAGCGGATTCTGCACCACGCGCGTCGGCTCCACGTCGCCGGTCTGCATCGCATGCACGATCGCCAGCTGTTCCAGTGCATCATCCCGGAACGTCGGCACGAACACGCCTCGACTCACCGCGTCGAGCGAGTGACCGGCACGCCCCACGCGCTGCAGCGCCGCCGACACGCGCTTTGGACTTTGCAATTGCACGACGAGGTCGACCGACCCGATGTCGATGCCGAGTTCGAGCGAACTCGTGGAGACGAGCGCGCGCAACTCGCCGGCCTTGAGTTGCGATTCGAGCATTTGCCTGCGCTCGCGGGAGAGCGAGCCGTGATACGGCAGGGCGACTTCCGAACCGGCGAGCGTGTTGACCTTACCCGCGATCTTCTCCGCCTGTGCCCGATTGTTCACGAACACGAGCGTCGTGCGGGCGCTTCGGATCCGCTCGAGCACGAGGGGGACGACCGATGTCCAGACCGTGCCGTCCACGTGCGCCAGATCATCGACCGGCGACACGATGGACACGTCCATCTGCTTGACGAGACCACAATCGACGATCGTCACCGGCCGAAAAACGGGGTCAGACGCTGTTTCTCTCGTCGAAACGGAATGGTGTCTGACCCCTTTTATGTCGCAGCCGCCGAGGAAGCGGGCGATCTCGTCGAGCGGACGTTGCGTAGCGGAGAGGCCGATGCGCTGCGGTGGCGCCGGCGAGACGCTGGCGAGTCGCTCGAGCGTCAAGGCGAGGTGGGCGCCGCGCTTGGTGCCGGCCACCGCGTGAATTTCGTCGATGATCACCGCGCGCAGGCTGCTGAACATCGTGCGGCTCCTGGCACTGGTCAGCAGGATGTGTAGTGATTCCGGCGTGGTGATGAGGATGTGCGGCGTCTTGCGCAGCATCTTTGCGCGCGCGGACGAGGGCGTATCTCCCGTACGCACGGCCACACGAATCTCGGGAAAGTCCTCGTGTGCTGCCGCAAACCGCTGTTTCAGCTGCGCCAGGGGCAGCTCGAGGTTGCGCTGGATGTCATTGCTGAGCGCCTTGAGCGGCGACACATACAATAGATGTATCGCGTTGGCGAGTGGTCGCTCCTGACCCTCGGTGATGAGGGCGTTCAGTTCATAGAGGAACGCGGTGAGAGTCTTCCCCGTGCCGGTGGGGGCGAGGATCAGTGTGTCGTCACCGCTGGCAATCGCCGGCCATCCCTGAAGCTGCGGCCGCGACGGCTCGCCAAGTTCCTCGTCAAACCAGCGATGAACCAGAGGATGAAATGCGTCAAGCGGGTGGCTGCCCATGCACTGAAAGTTACACTCGCGAGAACTCACTTCTTCGCGCAGGCCGGCAAACACGAAAAAAGGGTACCCGCGAGGGGTACCCCTTCTTCGTGATGCGTTGATGCAATCGCTACTTCCGCACGTGGATTGAAATGCTCCCACCACCGAGTTCGGTGCCGAACTCGCCATCCTGTGTGTTGTCGTACACGATCGTCCCGCCCGGGTCAGAGATCTTGATACGGAACGTGTCAGGATCACCATCCTTGGCCCATACCATGAACTGGTGGCCGGGCACTCCATTCAGGATGCCTACGCCTTTGAACTGCGCGTTCGTTCCTGCCTGATTGACCACGAGCCATTGATAGCTATCGCTGGAAAAACTCAGCGTGGCTGTTTGAAAAGCGAACGAAGTGTTCCCGGTTGGCTCGGTCTTTCCCTTCACATACTTCGACACGAACCCGAACGTCGCCTTACCGGTGAGCTGCGCGTCTGGGACATAGGCGCCGGCTGGAGAGGTGAACCAGCCTCCGCCGGTAACGAATCCAGCACTCGGATCGTAGACGGCCAGCAGCGTGCATTCGGTGTTGCTGCTGTTGAGCGCCGCATCCTGGGCAGTCACACACACCTCGTGTACGCCGGCGGCAAGCGCGCCTAGTGATGCGCTGAGCGCAACAGGAGAGCCGGCGGTGAATGAGAAGGCAACCGCGGCCCCCCCATCCACGGTGTACGATGCCGAAGTCACTGCGAAGTCATCGCTCGCTGTTGCTGTGAGCGCATAACTGGCCGTCGTGTACGGCGCGGGGTTGGGGGTGACTTCGACGTTCGTGACGACAGGTGCTTCGTCCACAGGTTCAAAGTTGACCGTTGCGACCGACCCATCCGTCAACTCGATCCGTAGGCCGTCAAGCTGGCCGGTGAAACCAGTCGCCCACGCACTCCCCGTCTGAATGGAGAAGAAGAGGATCGCCTGACTGGCGCGGTGAACGGACGTTCCGAGAGAGGGGAACGCAATGAACAACGCCCACGCCGGGTCCGTGTAGCTCCCGAAGTTCGCCCCCGGCGCACCCTGCGTCGATTCAAAAAATCGGAGCGTGTTGGCGTCGAGATTTGTCGACCACAGGTTCCACGTGTTGGCTGGATCAGCGATGTTCGCCGAGAAATACGGCTCGGTACCGAATCGGCTACCGTACCAGGTCGGTGTCGACACGTCACCCGCGAACGGTTTCGTGTAGATGTTCATGAACCAATCGGCGGGATTGACCACGTGAGTGGTGCCGATTCGGGTCCAGTAGCTCATCCGCGCAACCTGACCGACCGTCACCTCGCGCCCCTGGAACAACGCCTCCGGCGTGAAGTACATGTCCGACTTCGCGACGCCGTTCGATGCAAAGCTGCCTCCCGGGAACCCTGGCGCCGCATCAGCAGGAACTCCAACGACGTTGTTGACTCCGAAGACCGGGGAAAGGGGCGTTACCGTGATATGCGTGTCACCAGGTGACTGAGGCGCCGCGGTCGCACGACGGTGATTGTCAATCGCCAACGAACGCGTGCTGAAAACGAACCAGCCGTATCGGTTTCCACCAACGGTGACGCCGATCTGGTCTGACGGATCAGAACGGGTTGTGCTGAAAAGTGCCGCGCCTCCGCTGTTGAGCAGCCGCATATCGACGGCCAAGACACCAGCGTTGTCATAGAACACGTGCTGGAGCTTGTACCATCCGGCGGTCGTGATCTCGACACTTCCGGCCTGGTCCAATATGAATGCGTTTGGCACACCAGCCAGGTCGGAATTGTTGTCCGCAAATACACGGAGTCCACCAGTGGGCGTTACACCGAGGTGAAAAATGAAGTCTCGTCGGTGAGCGTTCGTGATTCCATTGGTGGCAACCGAGTAATCAAAC
>CAMPKM010000137.1 GCA_946887155.1 uncultured Gemmatimonadota bacterium | reverse complement strand
TGAGCAACCGCTGCAGCATGCCGCTCGAGAACTGTCCGACCATCTTTTCGCCGGTGTCGGCGAGCGAAACCGCCTGCAGTACCTCGGTGATGCGCGCGTCCCGCTGGTGCCGGTCGACGGCCTGCAGGTCCGCGTACACTTCGAGGTTCTGGCGGGCCGATAGCCGGTAGTAGAGGCTCCGCTCCATCGTCAGGCATGGCGACACCAGCTCGCGTACCGACGCCGCGTCCTTCACCACGTCCTTGCCGGCAATCGAGGCCGACCCTTCGTCGGGAATGATGAGGGTCGACAGCATCTTCAGCAGCGTCGTCTTCCCGGCCCCGTTAGGCCCCAGCAACCCGAGGAACTCACCGGCGTCGATCGTGAAGGTCACGTCGGACACCACGGTGGTTTTTGTGTTATCGAACGGGTGTAGCAACGTTTGCTTCAGGCCGCGCCGGGCCGGAAAACGTTTCGTCAGCCCCGAAGCCCGAACCACCGTGTCACGAGTGGCTGAGCTCTCGGACTCCCGCACCTCCAGCGTCGATGACGTCACGAGTTCTCCTGCCCCGTTTCGTGCCAGCGAACCAACTGTGTGGCCAGTTCACCGATGCGGTTCAGGTCGCGGACCACGTGTAGCGCGTACACGGGCACCACGCTGGCGACATCAGCGGCCCGCGCCAGCATCAACGGCGACTCGGAGCCGGCGAGCACCGGGCCGAGCTTGGAGTGCCTGACGAGGCACATGGTCGACTCGATGGTGTCCAGGCGTTGCCGGGCGACGACGGCGCCATCCGGCAGGCTCGTCACGGGGGTCAGCACATAGGCGGCGCCGAACCGCACCGATTCGGTTTCCACGCGATCCGGATCGAGGTGGTCCATGACTCGCTTCGTGACCGCGCCTTTATCGTCGGTGCCGAACAGGCGCGCCGCGGCGTCCGTCCACAACCGGAGGCGGGGCAAGCCAGGCGACAGCATCGGCGTCGACCCCGGCCGCACGGGCACCGTATCGTCGCTGAGTGCGCGGGCCCCCTGCAGCACGAGGGCGCTGCACAGCGTCGACTTCCCGTGATGCTTCGGCGCGAGGAACGCCAATCCGGTTCCGGCCACTGACACCGCGCTGGCGTGGAGGCAGAAGACGCCACTGGCATGGAGCGCCAGCGCCAGCACGCGGCTCGTTATGTCGGCCAGCGCCGACTGGAGGTCGGCGTCAGCGGAGCGATACCACGTGATGTGTGCGCCGTCGGACGAGACATCGAATCGGCCGGTGTCATCAAAAACGAGCGCGAACCCGCCGTCGGTCCTGTAGCATCTGACGCGGGTGTCGCCGTACACGATATCGGTGCCGAGCAGCTCACCGGGGGGTGAAGGCGTGGTGCGATCCTCCACGCGCAGCGTCCAATCAGGGGAAACCGCCATCGCCTTGGGCAGTTCCTCGATCGGCAGCTCCGAGCGAAGTGTGCCGCCAAACACGTCGTAGAGTTGCGTCATTCGATGGCCGCCACCTGGATCCCAGTCATCGGTACGTAATTCGCGACGAAGGCGGGATCGTCACCGACCACCTGCCCGCGATACTCCACCCACGCGTGTGCCAGAAAACGACCCTCGCGCAGGAACACTCCAACGCGGACGTCCGCGCCCTCGATCCCCGCGTCGTCGAGCATGCGCCGCAGGGCGCGCGATTTCACGAGGCATTTTGGCCGGAAGAACCCGAACGCCGCCGCGCGATTGACCGCCAGCGCGATTCGCCGGGCATCGAGGGTTCGGTCGACACCTCCCGCCTGAGCGGCCGGCCGCGATTCATCCCGCACCATGTCGCCGGTGGGCAGTGTCCGCATTTCCCGATTCGCTCGCGCGAGCGCGAATTGCGCGCGGACGAGGTCCCGCCAGTCACGCCAGCCGAGCGCGCGGAGTTTCGGACCGGCCCTACGGTACCTTCGTATCTCCCGCCGCAGGCGGCGCCACGTGCGTGACCAGACCGTTGGAGAGGAGTTCCTCGAGGAATCGGTCGACATCGTTGCGGATCTGACTGGCGGAGACGTCACGGTACTTGGCCGCCAGGGTGGAGACCATTTCTTCCACGGTTTGCGTGACGGGTGGCAGCAGCTCCCAGATCGCCGCGCCGACGACACCCACCCCGAAGTAGACCTCCGTTTCCGTGGAAAACAGTACGCCACCTTCGGGCAGCCTGCGAAAGACTGCACCCGGAGCGGGAGCCGGCAGCGCTTTTCCTTGAACTGGTGCCATTGCGTGACTCACGGGTGAGGCATGGACCCCACTCGGCTTCGCTGTGAGTATTCGGAGTTGTTTCTGGTTCACCCGCGCTCCGCCAGGAACTTCGCAACGGGGAAACGTACTCGCGGTCCGCCGCCTGAGAAGATGCGGCGAAGACTTTGGCGACCATGATCAACGGCGTCCCCCGCCCGCGATCACCGGGCGAGCAACCGTGCGAAATACCCCCACGTTTCCACGGCAGCGCGTACGGCACCGCGCTGCGAACGCGGGGACGCAGCTCCTTCACCAGGCACGTCAACGGCGCCCTCGTTCCACAGGATATCCCCTTCCCGGGAACCGGATCGTTCGCGCATCGCGGCAAACCATAACCAGCGCCGCGCGCGCTGAGCCACCGCATCATCGGCCTGAGGATCCGACAATTGAAGCGCGAAGTGCCGTTCGAGCAGACCGCCGAATCGTCCGCCTGACGACGGATCGAGGGCCTTGAGCACTCCCTCGGGAACAGTGACGTCAGCGACCACCTGTCCGATCCTGAGGGTCCAGTAACAGGATTGGCGCATGCGTCGTGACGTCGCGACACTCACGAAGCGGTCCCAGCTGAAGCCCGGGTCGGCGATGATCGAATGCGTGTCGGCGTAGGCCCGCCAGACTCCGCGTCGAAGCTTGTTCGACCACGCGAAATGCAGGCACGTGTGGAGCAGCAGGTCTTCCACCGACGGAACAAGCACCGGAACGTCGTTGACCATCACGGACCGGGCTCGCTTCACCACGGACAACGTGTCGAGTCCAAGACGGTCGACGCCAGCGAGGAGCGTGCGGTGCAACTCGAGACCGATGTTCACACCATCCGGATCGATGAGCGGGGCCAGATGGTGGTGATTCCGGTACAGCTCTTCAGTCCACGCATCGTCGACGAGCGACCAGCCATTCGTCCGGCAAATGGTCCACGCCTGCTCCGGCGAGCCCTTGAGGACGAGCAGATCGATATCTGACATCGTCCGCGGCATGGGCTTCTGAACGCCGCCAGCGAGAAGCGCGGCACCCTTCAGCGCGAGGACTTCAATGCCTTCCGCGCGGAGTTGCTCTGAAAGGCGCGCCACCAGCGACCGAATGTGGTACCGGCGAAAGTCATTCAGGACGGCAACCGCCTGAAGTCGTTCTGCTTCGTCAGGCAGGTTCGGGAACGCCGACACCACCTGCCAGAGACCAGGCGTGGCGTGCGCGTTGATTGCCAGCCGGGTCAGGAGCCGCCAATCCAGATCCCCCGACATGAGCCGATGAATGACCTCACGGTCGGGGTCGCCCCGACTGGACGCGAGTAACAGCGCCCATTCCGGCGATCCTATCCCATCGAGCTTCAACGCATCGCCCAAGTGCGCCCCAGCTGGGTGAACAGTCGATGAAGGGATTCTAAGGGGACCCGCAATCACCCGCGATGCCATCCCTTCACGGTTTCAGCGACCTCGGCGAGCCGTTCCATATCTCGCGCATACGTCAACGTATAAATGCTTGCCCTGTTGGCGATTTCCGCTGCCATTCCCAAGTACTCTACCGCCAGCATCCCTCGGAGCAGGTTACCCAACTTCGCAAATTTCACCAGTGCGAGCGCGCCTTCCGTTCCAGAGAGCGGCTCCCGGATGGCGGGAGCCGTCATTTCGCGTGGCGGGCGCGGATTCAGCACGTAAAGCGCGCCAACCGGAGCCCATTGATGCAGTACCTCCTCGGCGGCCCGGCGCTCGAGATGGCGCCAGTCCACCGAGTCGGATTCGACTTTTTCTGAACCTCGCAGGTAGGCCGCTGCTCCTTTTCGGAGTCGAATGGCGGGAACGCCTGGCGCACACGCGACGGTGTCACCGATGCGAACACCGAGCGCATCGTCGGTCACCAGCCGCGCGCCAGCGTCCGTCAGTGCGCATGCCAGCGTGGACTTTCCATAAAACTTGGGAGCGAGGAACCCGGCAACTTCGCCGTTCATCCACACAGCGCTCGCGTGGAGCATGAGAACCCTGCTCGACTGCATCGCCAGGGAAATGACGCGCCCGAGAATGTCCGTTCGGGCAAGATCGCCATTGGCATTCGGAGCACGATACCAATCGATGCGCGTACCGTCCCGCGAGATATCGAACGTTCCGGTATCGGAGTAGGTGAGCCGCGAAACGCCGTCAGGCGCACGTTCGAGCCGGATGGAAATACCGCCAGCAAGTTCCTCGTCGGCAGACCAGGGAAAGGCAGTGCTGGGAGCTGGCACGTCATCGTGTACGGTCAGCGTCCAGTTTTCATCGGCACCGAGCATTACGGGATGGAGTTCCGGAAGCTCGAGAGAGGTACGGAGCACGCCGCCGAACAAGCTGTACCGATTGTCTGTCGTTGCGATCATGGTCGTTCTCGATAGCGACTGGAAGCCAATGGCTTCTCTTCACTTGCCCTGTGCCTGTCCGTCTCCCAAGGACCGCTTACAAACAGAGGGAGCAACGAAAACGCCGGCCTGAGAGCCGGCATTCCCTTCGCAGGCCGGAACCCTTCGGCCACTTTAGCTGCACTCCGGCGTGCCGCGGCATACACCGCGGTGGAGTCACGACCACGCTTAGCGCGACGACGGTGGATCGAGATGGATCGATGCGCTCGCTCAAAAACCTTCGATATCGCTGGCTCAGGCCGCCTGCAGCACTTCTACCAATCGGTGTTTCACCAATTCCGCCAACAATTCGCGCACGTCGGACTCAATCGTCTCGGCTGGGATTTCTGGATGGTCGCGGCGCAGGCGCAAAACGATCTCCGCCTCGGTTGAACACGCCGGTGGCAGAAGCCGCCAGACCTGGACGCCAACCGGGTTGAGGCTGAAATACGTTTCCGTCTCGGTGCAGAAAAGGATCGCACCTTCGGAAACGCCCTTTACGACGACGCTGGAACGCGGGCTTGGCAGATTCATGAACGGTTCTGGAAGTCTTTCGGGTAGGACGGCCCAGAATCGCAAAACGCAAAGTGCCGGCCACTAGCCTTGGTTCGCTGGCAGGAGGGTACTACCCGTAGGTAGTACATTGGCTTGACGCGGCAGGGCAACGAGACTGGAGCAGTGTTGCGCGCTCTTGCAACAAAATGCCGCCTCGACCCAACACAAAAGGGTCGCGGCGGCGAGCCCGGCAATTCCCAGCCTGGGCGACGTTCCGTGGAACCGGCGGCCTTCAGTGCCCCGGACGGCACCTCGGCCTGACAGCTAAGTACTTCACCTTCTAACTGCTGTCGAACTAACTACTTACGAACGGGCAACCGTGGGGCAGCCGTCGTCATCGTTGCCGACCGGGACGAACGAGTCCGCGTTCGGCTGGTTCTTGAACGTCCACGGCTGCGGAGCCGTGCCGCCATTCGTGCAATCGCTCACCTGCAACGTCAGCTCACGAAAGCTGCCGAAGCGGACGAGTTTGGGTGATTCGTACATGCGTCCTCCCTGAGGGTTCGTCTGGGTCACTTGCAAGACCAATACCATCACAGAAACAGCCACAGCTATATGGGTTCCAGCCTTGTCCGTACGGCGAGCCATCGCTCGGCCGCGACTGTCTGTTGAATGGCGGCCCCGAGCAGGTGGGCGCCGGAGTTTACGTACCTGTCGACCGACCGCAAGAACTCCTGCCGGTCAATGACCCCCAGAAGCTCCAGGTTCGACTTCCCGCTGAGAAAAAGCTTGCGGACTTCGGCCTCCGCGACGGGTTGGAACTGACGTTTGAAGTAACCGGAGGGGGTGCCAGTCTTTCTGTCGCGCGCCCGCAACACCGTGTCGGGAATCAGTCCGGCCATCGCCTTCCGAAGAAGCTTCTTCGAATCGCCGGCCTTGGCCCGATCGCTCAAAGGGCGCGAGGCGGCAAACGAGACGACACGGCGGTCGAACAGCGGCCCGCGCATCTGCAACCCTTCGTCCAGGCCAAATGCCATGTTCCACGACGCGGCCCTGCCCGTGATCGATCCCAACAAGCCGCGGCGCAACTCGTACTGCGAGGCGCTTTCTCCGGCATCCCGCTCGATGGCGGGCGCGAGCTCCGCCAGAATTTCCCTGGAACGGACGATCCAAGGCGGAAAACCCCGGTCCCAGAACCCATTCAGTGGGCGACCGCGCACGGTTCCAAGCCAGTCGCGGACACCGTCGGAAATGAGCGGCATGAGCGCGAGGCGGAGGAATGCGCGCCCCGACAATCCCCATTCTCTCCATTCCTGCCAGAGCTCGCCGAACCTTCCGAAGAAGAGGTGATCAGCAATCACCGCGGCACTGGATACGTGGAAGATGTGGTCTCCTCCGAAACCGTCCAACGCCACTCGCGCGCCGTACTGGCGAGATGACCTGGCGAGGTGCCGCATCTGCCCCTCGAAGGTCTGCATCATCGGATCATCGTGCTTCAGGGCGCGATTTTCGCTGTCCTCGAGCAGGGGGATCTTCTCCGTCTGGAGCCAGGTGACGGGAACGTCCCAGCGCGCCGCGATCGCATTGATGTGATGGTCCTCGTTCCCGATGTCATCGGGTGGATACGTCATCGAGACGGGAAGCAAGGGATGCTTCGTGCGATCGACCCCTGCCGACTCGAGTGCGGCGCATCCGGCTGCGAATACTGACGGGGAGTCCCAGCCGCCGCTCATGAACACCATCGTCGGGCGCTCGGGATCCAGGCGCTCCCGGGTGGCATTCATGAGCAGGTGTCGCAGTTCCTCCGCCGCCGCCTGCGACGGTTCTCGTTCCCAGTCAAACCCGACGACCGGCGTCCATCGATCGATTTCGTGAACGGTGCCGCCTTCGATCGACAGGGTCGATCCCGGCGCAACGATGGAGACGTGCCGATACGCCGTGCGTTGCCCGGGCCCGAACACAAAACTCGCGGATGCGGCAATGAATCCCCGATCGAATTCACGGGAGACGGCGGGGTGACAGACAACCGCACCCGACGTCGACGCCACGATCGTCGACGCGCCTGACGTGGCGTAAACGAGGGTTCTTCGACCGCCGGTATCACGGGCGAGCAGCAGTCGTCCGCGACGTTTCTCCCACGCCAGGATTGCGTAATCACCCTCGACGTACCGGGCGAATCGCGCTCCCCAGGTGCGCAAGGCGCGAAGGAGCAACTCCCCACTCGGCAT
>CAMPKM010000136.1 GCA_946887155.1 uncultured Gemmatimonadota bacterium | reverse complement strand
TGCTGACCTGCGCCAACATGGCCAATCTCGCGGTCGCGCGCGTCGCCCGGCGACGCGTGGAATTTGCTACTCGACTCGCCCTCGGGTCCCGCCCCTCGGCGATCAATCGAACGATCGCCCTCGAATCGCTGGTGCTGGCGTGTGCTGGAACCATCCTCGGTCTGCTCCTGGCCGCGAGTACCGTTCCCCTGGCAATCCGGCTCCTGACATCGGACAACCCACTGATATCGCTGGTCTCCATCGACTGGCGAGTCGTGACCCTGGCAGCGTCGTTGTCGCTGGTGCTGGGCACGATCGCCGGCACCGTACCGGCCATGTATGCGGCGCGCTTTTTGTCTCGCGGCAGCCTGACGAGCGCCGTCCGTGGCAATACCGCCGGCGTCAGCGACAAATACCTCCGGCGGTCCCTGATGACATTGCAGGTGGCGGCCGCCGCGATTCTGCTGGTTGGTTCCCTCGGCGCGCTCTCGGCGTTGCGCGACGCGGCCCGCTCCGAGATTGGTTACGACCCGGCCCGCCTGACCGTGGGCACACTGCGGCTCCCCGCGAACAGATATCCCCGGCTGGCTGAACGTGTGCAGTTTGCCGACCAGGTCCTCGAAAAGTTGCGGGCTACCCCTGGTGTCGAACGAGCCGGCCTGACAACGAGCCAGTTCCTGCGCGACAACAACGTGCAAACCGTCGTTGCCATCGATGGAGCCGAAAACCCGGCGCAGTTGACCGCTGAACTTCGGCGAGCGGGTGGCGATTATTTCCAGACCATGCGGATCGGCCTGGTCGCTGGACGGTATTTCACGCCGGCCGATCGCGACTCCGCACCGCTGGTGGCCCTCGTCAATCACGCCTTCGTGCGGCAGTATCTGGGCAGCCAGGAACCGTTAGGTGTTCGCATCCGTCGCAGCGCGAACGTCTGGACCATCGTGGGCGTGGTCCCGGACGTCCGTGACGGAGGCCGGGGAGAAGACCTCGGCGCGATCATGTACGTGCCATACGCGCAGAATTCATCGCCATTCGCGACATTCGTCATTGCCTCACGCTTGCCGGTTGGCTCTGCCGAACGTGTCCTGCGCGACGCGGTCGCAGCGGTTGATCCCGGCCAGCCCTTCGATCGCATTGCACCGGCGTCGCGCTTGCTCTTCGAGTCACTGGGCGAGGAGCGTTTTCAAACCCTGGTGCTGGCGGCCCTCGCTGCGCTCGCATTGATGGTTGCGTGTGTTGGCATCTACAGCGTGACTGCCTACCTGATTCAGGCGGGTGCGCGCGAAATTGCCATCCGCCTCGCGATGGGCGCTCGCCGCCTGACCATCATGCGTCATTTCGTCCGCGACACCCTGGCCTGGGTCGTGCTCGGAGCGGTCGCCGGTCTGGTCGTTACCTGGCTTTTCGCGGCGAGCATTGGCGCGTGGTTTCCAGCGCTGCAACCACCTTCTCCAGCAACGTTTGTTGCCATCGCGGTGCTTCTCGCCGCGGTGGGAACGCTGTCTGCTGCAGTGCCGTCGTTCCGTGCCGGGAGCATGGACCCCGCGGACGTGTTTCGCCGCGATTGACGGCGCCGATCATTCCGCGCGGAGTGATTCGGTCGGGCTGACGCTCGCAGCTCGGCGTGCGGGAAGCCATCCGGCGGCAAGTGCCACCAGCTCGATAACCAGCACCACGCCCACGAGGACCACCGGGTCAGTCACGCGCGTATCGAAGAGCCTCGGCTCGAGCCAGGGTCGTGCGCCCATCGCGATGAGCAGGCCGATCGACACGCCAAGACTGGCCAGCATGGCGCCCCGTCGTACGACGAGGCCGGCCACCCCGGCCGGCTGCGCGCCTAACGCCAACCGGACGCCGATCTCATGCCGCCGCCAGGAAACCGAGTGCGCGAGCACGCTGTACAGGCCCAGGCCGGCCACCACCAGGGCCAGCAGGGCGCTCAAGCCGAACGTCACGATCCCCAGCCGGTAAGGCCGCAGCTCGGCGTTGAGGCCGGCGCCTAACGTACGCAGGTCGATCGACCGGATGGAAGGATCCGCATCGGCCAGCGCCTTCAGCAACTGCGGCCAGACATTGGGCGCGTTGTCCTTCGTTCGCACGAGAATCCAGCTGCCACTGAAACCGCGCTCCTGCCCGATCGGCACGTAATACTGCATCGACGGCTCTTCCTTGAGCCCGCTGCGATGGACATCGGCGGCAATGCCCACCACGCGCGCACACGGCGCCGTTTGTGCCTGGATCTGAAAACACTGGCCGATGGCATCACGATCCGGCCACAACGCGCGCGCCATGGTTTCGTTGATGATGACGACGGCTTCGGTGCCCTCGCGATCGTTGTTGTCGAATGAGCGGCCCCGCCTGATGGCGGTGCCGATCGTGGCGAAGTAGTCATCACCCACCGCCGTCACGTACGGACCGCCACCAGGAAGCGCCGGAATCGAGTCGCGTCCCGGCACCCAGAGGCTGACCGTTACGCTTCCCAGGAACGGGACACCAACAGAAACCGCCGCGTGCTCCGCGCCACTCACCCGCCGAGCAGCATCGGCAAGTCGCCGGTACCTCTCACGCTCGACGATCGAGCCCTGTGCGATCCAGTCGCTTACCGATTGGCCGGGACTTCGCAGCACACGCGGATACCGTGCTTCGGCCATGACGACCCGGTCGGCATCCATGCCCAGGTCCACAGCGTTCACGCGTTGCAGGCTTCGCAGGAACAGGCCGGCGCTCACCAGCAGCACCACCGACAGGGTAGCCTGAATGACGGTCAACGCCGAACGAACCGTGGACCGCGCGCCCGTCTCCCGCTGCCCGCTCCGCAAGCCGCCGGCGAGGTCCGTCCGGCCAGCCTGCAGCACCGGGATCGACGCGACCAGCAGGCCGACGAGTAGCGCCGTCACGATAACGGCAACGATCAGCCTGGCGTCGACGAGCGTGAAGGACCACGCTCCTTGCGGAAACAGGGCCAGCCTGACGACGGGTTCGGCGATCGCCACGACCAGCAGGCTCGCCGCCGCACTGGCGGCGGCCAGCAGCAGCGCTTCGAGCAGGAGCAGTCGCATGACGCGGCCCCGCCCGGAGCCTAACGCCACCCG
This sequence comes from uncultured Gemmatimonadota bacterium, assembly GCA_946887155.1. The sequence goes on along the minus strand of CAMPKM010000136.1, from coordinate 4,294 downwards.
AACGCCGAGTTCCCGCCGGCGCCTGGCGAGCCGCGCCAGTTGCAGGTTGGCGACATTCGCGCAGCTGATGATGAGGATGATCGCCGAGATGGCCGCGAGCCAGCGCGCCATCGCGGTCTCGAACGATTCGCGGGCCGTGTCGTCGAAACCCAGCGGCGCGGCCAACAGCTCTGCTTCCTGCAGCCAACCCGCGAAACTCGGCGCCGTTGCGACGACCGCTGGCTTGTGACGCATGACTTCGGCCGAAGCTGCAGACACTGTGGCACCCGGTTTCAGGCGGCCGAGGATCTCGAAATTCATCGAGTTCCGCGATCGCTGGTCGATCGGGATCCACATGTCGACGCGGCCGAGTTCAGGACCGGTGAAGCCGGGTGGTGAGACCCCGACTATTGTGTACGGTTGGTCTTCGATCGCGATCGCCTTGCCAACGATGGCTGGATCGGCGCCACCTTCCGTGCGCCAGGCATGATCGCTCAGGACAGCAACCGGCGCGTCGTCCGTAGCACCGTAGAACCGTCCCATCGCGGCGCGCACTCCCAGTAACGCGAACATCTCGGGATCCATCCGCGATACCCGGCGCATTCGCGAGGCGGCGCCGGTTCCAACCATCATGTCTTCGACTCGATAGGCAGCCACGCCGTCGACCGTCGTCATGATGCTGTCGAGCGTCACGACGGTCGTATGTGGCAACCACGGTGACGTGCGGATGCCGGCCGGTGGCTGGTTCATCCGGTTGTACAGCCTGACGAGTCGGTCCGGCTCGCGCACATGGTCCGGCCCGCGCAGGAGGATCCGGTCGAACACGCTGAACGCGGTGACGTTGGCGCCAAGTCCGAGTGCCAGGGTGGCGACGGTGAAGCCCGTCAGCATTGGTTCACGCGAGAGCCGGCGCGCGGCGTATTTCAGGTCCTGCCAGAGCGATTCCCACCGTTCGGCGGCGCGCATGTGTCGATTCCTGTCGAATGCCGTTTCGTGGAGTGCGTGGAGGGTCGCCGGGTTGGCGACGAACATCTCGCGTGCAAGTTCCTGTGCCCGTGCCGGTTCAAGGCCGTCGCGACCGAGCTGTTCCGCCCGCAGTTGGATGTGCAGGTCCATCTCGTCATCGACATCGCGCCGCGCGTCGGCGCGCCGCCAGATGTCGAGTGAGAAGACCCGCCTAACGCCCGGCCGAAGGCCTTTCATGGAACGGATGCGCCCTCTGGCTTCACCGCGGAATTCTCATGGCCGCGCCGTCAGGATTTCGGTCATGACGTCCGCGTAGCGAAGCCAGTCCGCGGTCTGGCGCGTGAGGCTCGCCCGCCCGGCCGGCGTTATGCGATAGAACCGTGCGCGCCGGTTCTGCTCGGTGACGCCCCAGTCGGCCGTGACGAGCCCTCGTTTCTCGAGACGGTAGAGCGCCTGATACAGCGCCGCGTCTTCGAGGACGAGGCGTTTACGTGAGCGGGTCTCGAGCCAGGACGTCAGCTCGAACCCGTGCATGGTTTGCCAGGTCAGTGCCTTCAGGACGAGGACGTCGAGCGTCCCCTTCACTACCGCCAGCGGCTCGGCCATCGGATTCCCGGAGCAGGTCTGATATAAGACACTTAGACAAGCAGGATCGTTGGCCGGCCTCGGGTGGCAACGTTAAAGGTTTGCAAGAACTTCCCTGTGCTCGGATCCGGCGAGCGGTCGATTCCGGGAGATTAAAGAAATCTTCGCGTAAACTCGCTGACTCGATGCAGGGGAATCCCTGACAAGGGCCGTCGTCGCGAAATCGTCATTACCGCGGAAGGCACCTGGCCGTCTGTACGATGAGTCCCAGTACGCTCACTTGCAGGAGTCGGTATGTACCTCAGACAGCACTACAAGTCACCATCCGTTCCAACGCCCACGTACGTCGTCGTGCCCGCGCGACAGCGGCTCACCATCGACGTACGCAACGCAACAGCGCTGTCGCTCGTGCCGGAAACCATCCGCCGCGCCGCAGCTGAGTCGACGTATGACGGGTCGATGGACGTGGTCATCAACTGTCAGCGATGCGTGCCACCGCCGTCGGTCATCGAATTAAGAATCCTGGCGGAAACACTCGCGGACTCAGGTGAGGTGGCGGGACCGGTTGCGGTACTCGTGCCTGGCGTGCCGGTTGCAGCGCTGCGATACAACCTCGATCACACGCTTTCACCGTGGGCGGCGTGCCAGCTCCAGGTCTTTGGCGACGCCGAGTCGATGGAGTCCTGGCTCGCGCAGTCTGAAACTGTGGTCTGATCGCGGCATCGGTTCGATTTCGGCAGCATCGGCTGAAAGCAATTCGGCGGCTTTCCACCGTTCCGTCGGGCGCGAACGGATCGACCGCCCGTCCGGACGTCCTGTAACCGCTGAAAGTGGTCTCACAACTACAACCGTCTAGAGGGTTGGTGACCATACCAGTTTCAGATTGCAGCGCCAAGCAACCTGAGACTTATGGATACGGACACTCTTCGACGCGGTCGGATTCTCCAGCTGAGTCTTGATCCCCACAACACGGACCCGCTATACCGGCAGGTCTATCAGAGCATCAGGTCGGCTATTCTCGGCGGAAGGCTCCTGCCGGGAACGCGACTCCCGTCCACGCGACACCTCGCCAAGGACCTCGGCGTGGCGCGCAGCACCGTCGTTCAGGCGTTCGAGCAGCTTCGTGCCGAAGGTTATATCCAGGCGTTTCGGGGAGCGGCCACCTGTGTACGCAAGTCATTGCCCGACTTGCATCTGAGATCAACACCCGTAAAGCCCTCGTCAGGCATGACTCGCCGGCAAGCGATCATCTCCGAGCGCGCAAGCCGGATGTTGGCTTCTCCGCATCGCTCGGTATGGACGCTCTCGCGCCCGCCGCGAGCATTTCGGGCCGGCGTTCCCGCCGTCGACGTCTTCCCAGTGGACATCTGGGGGAGGATTCTCGCACGGCGGTGGAGCAAGACGTCATCGCGCCAACTCGCGTACGGCGAACCGTTCGGGTCGCGTCCCCTTCGTGACGCGGTCGCCGACTACCTGCGAGCCGCGCGTGGCGTGCGGTGCAAGGCAGAGCAGGTCATCATCGTGTCAGGCTCGCAGCAGGCGATCGATTTGACGAGCCGGGTCCTGCTGAATCCTGGTGACGAAGCATGGCTGGAAGATCCCGGGTATCACGGCGCTCGGGGCGCGCTTACCGGCGCCGGTGCGCGAATCGTCCCGGTTCCCGTGGATGACGGCGGTCTTGTCGTGAGTGAAGGACGTCGCCGCGCTCCGCTCGCGAAACTCGCGTTCGTGACGCCGTCTCGCCAATTGCCGCTCGGGGTCACGATGTCGCTCGAGCGGCGCCTGGAGCTGATCGACTGGGCAGCCGAACGCGCCTGGATTCTTGAAGACGACTACGATAGCGAGTTTCGTTATGCAACGCGGCCGCTGGCGGCCTTGCAGGGACTCGACGATGTCGGATGTGTGCTGTATACCGGCACCTTCAGCAAGGTGATGTTCCCGTCGTTGCGGCTCGGGTACCTGGTGGTTCCAGAATCATTGATCGACGCCTTTGCGGCGGCGCGTCACTTTGCCGACTATCACTCCGCGTATATCGACCAGGCCGTCATGACGGACTTCATGGTCGACGGCCATTTCGAGCGCCACATCCGCCGCATGCGCTCGATTTACCAGGAACGCCAGTCGGTTTTGATTGACTCGGTGCGGCGCGATCTTTCCGACCACATACGAGTGGACCCGGACGATGCCGGAATGACGGTCATCGGATGGTTGCAGAACCTGCCGGACACTACGGTCGTCCAGGCGGCTGCCGGCGCGGGCATCGACCTGCTCGCGCTGAGTCCCTTCTGCATCGAGCGCACCATTCCGCCGGCTGTGCTGCTCGGCTACAGCGGCGTTCGCGAGAAGGACATCAGGGAGGGCGTCACGAAGCTCGCGGCCGTTTTTGGTGAGCTGCCGGTTCCGCGCCGAAGCACCCGGCGCATTACCGCGGCGGTTGCCTAACGGGCGCGACCGCACGCGTCACTCCGCGCGCAGTGCCATCACCGGATTCACCCGCGTCGCGCGACGCGCCGGAAGCCAGCTCGCCACAACGGCCACCAGCAGGAGCGCGAGTGCGGTAACCGCCAGGACGGCGGGATCGAGTGGACTCAGGCCGTACAGCAGGGATTCGAGGAACCTGGTGAAATACGCGACGCTGACGCCGCCGAGGACCACGCCAGCCACCACGGGCGTGATCGCCTGCCGCATCACCTCACGAAACACGACCGACCACACCGCACCAAGCGCCACGCGTATACCCAAATCGCGCGACCGATCCCCCGCG
>CAMPKM010000135.1 GCA_946887155.1 uncultured Gemmatimonadota bacterium | reverse complement strand
TCGATCGCGGCTCACGGCTTGCCTCCTTTGCGCCGCATCTCGTCGAGCCAGTGCTCCACGACGACCACCTGGCCACGCGTCGCGGCGTCGGCGCGCTGCACCATCAGGAAACGCTGATCGCCCACGTCCACATCGAAATTTCGGCGCGAGACACCCGCCTGGATGAAGTCCGACGCGTTGAACAGCACGCGCGTGCTCACGACCGAGAACGAAGGCGAGGTCGTCACCTGCGCGGCAACCATGTTGGATCTGAGGTCGAGGTAGAACAGCTCGTTCCCGCGGCGCGACCAGCGCGGCGTGATGCCGCCCCCAGTCGAGACGGGCCACCGGGCATCGTTAGGCGACTGCAGCGCGGTCACGTAGATCTCGTAGCGTCCACTCTCATTCGAGGTGTACGCGAGCCATTTGCCGTCCGGTGATGCGATGGGCGAATACTCGGGATTCGGAGACGAGAGGACTGGCACCGGTTCGCGGTCCACTCCCGGACGCATGATCAACACATCTCCCGCCCCCGTCGTCGGTGACGTGGTGCGCACCAACGTTGCAGAAGTCACCGGAACGTATGTCTGCTCGGAGAGCTGTCGCTGGCTCGCCACGATCCGCTCGGCGCGATCTCCACCATCGGCTCGCTGACGCCAGACATCGCCAGAATTTCCGGAACCCTGGGCAACGATGTAACTCACCCATTTCCCGTCAGGGCTCCACGCTGGCTCGAGGTTGTTGCGGTGCTCTACGGTGAGCTTTGCCGGAGCGCCTGGCGATGCCGACTTCGTCCAGATGTCCGATTGTCCGGCGCCGCGACGTACGACCACCGCGATGCGCGAACCATTTGGAGAAAGGTTGGGGCTCCAGAAGTCTGCCTTCCACGTCGAATCGACCGGTTCACGCTTACCATCGCGCGTCACCCAGGTCAGCTCGCGACGACCGCCCGCGTCCTCCGCCGAGTACACGAGCGTTCCACTCTTCGATACGGCAAAATCGACGGGGCCGACGATGGTAGTTGGTATGCGATCGCCAACCTGAACGGCCGTGCCTGAGGTCGTGCGACGTCCCACGTTGAAGGATATTGCCCAGAGCTTGCCATCGGCTGCGGTATAGAGCAGGTGACCGTCGACATATTTCGGACGGATGCCGGCCAGCAGGGTCGTGTGACGCTGCGCGCTCATGTCGCCGACGGCGATCATCTGCCTGCCATCCCGGAACATCACGTGGAAGAGCAGCGCTTTTCCGCCGGGAAGCAGCTCCGGGTGCAGAAGACCAAGCTCCCCAGCTGCGGTATCGGCGCTCGCCACGACGTCCAGGTGCGCACCAGCACTTGGCCGACTGCGAGCAATTACGGGACGGCCGTCCTTGACCATGGCGCGATAGAGATAGCCATCCTCCCCCCATGACGCCGTCTCGGGCGGGTACAGAGTATCAGCGATCGTGGTCGGAGGCCCGCCGGCGAGCGGCACCGTCATGATCGTGTTGTTGGCGTAAAACGCGATCTGCGTTCCGTTCGGAGAGAAGAACGGCGCGGTCGCACCTTCGGTGCCGGCGAGTTGGGTGAACTCCAGTTCATCGCGTCGTCGCATGAGAAGTGCGGCGGACGACCCTCCAGGGCGCACGATAGTCGAACCATCTGGCGAGATCGCCAGTTCACCCGTCCAGTCTTTCACTGCCGGAACCGAGTCGATCACGACTCGATAGCGAACGACTTCCGGAGTTGGTGTGGTCCTGCTCCAGCCCAGAATGGCGGCGACCGCGCTGAGCAGCGCGAGCGCGCCTGTTGTCGCGAGAGGAATTCGCGACTCCTTCGTAAACCTTCTCGCTGGCACTTGTCGTGTCGCAACGGTATCGCGCACCTCGAGCGCCGCCGCGAACTCGGGGGCACTGGCGAATCGATCGGCCGGCAACTTGGCCAGTGCCTTCAGCACTGCGAACTCGACGCTGTCCGGCACCGTGTCACGCACGGTGTGGGGAGGCACCGGCTTCTCGGTCAGTACCTTGGCGACGATTGCCTGGACGCTCGACCCGGTAAACGGCGGATCGCCGGTGAGCATCTCGTACGTCACCGCGCCTAACGCGTAAATATCGCTTCGGGCATCAATCGTCCGCTCACCCATTGCCTGCTCGGGCGACATGTACTGCGGTGTGCCGAGCGAGAGGCCGGTCTGTGTCATCCGCTGGCCGCCGGCATGTTGCACGGCGAGGGCTATCCCGAAGTCTGCCACGAGGGCGTGTCCGCCCTGCAGCAGGATGTTCTCCGGCTTGATATCCCGGTGGACGATGCCCAATCCATGGGCGTGGCCGAGTGCGTCAGCGACCTCGCGACCAATGCGGAGTGTCTGGTCGAGCGAAAGTTGCCGGTCGCGCGTGAGCTTCGCCCGCAGCGTTTCGCCGGCGACGAACGGCATCACGTAGTACAGCAGTCCGTCTGCCGCACCGGAATCGAGCAACGGCAAAATATGGGGATGCTGCAACCGCGCCGTCGTCCGGATCTCGGCCAGGAAGCGTTCGCTACCTAACGCGGCTCCAAGGTCAGGGTGAAGGACCTTGATCGCGACGTCCCGGTCATGCCGGATGTCGCGCGCCAGGTACACGGTGGCCATGCCGCCGGCACCGAGTTCCCGCTCGATGCCGTAACGATCCAGGAGCGCGGCGGACAGGCGTTCGTTCATCGTCATGAAGATGGGCCCGCTGCCATTCGACCGCGAGAACCTCTTGCGGTTTAAGGTTCGATGAGGACTATCTGCCTGTAGTGCTTGAATTTTCTATCATAAGCGGCTTACGATTAACCGTGTCTGCCATGAAGGAATACTTCGCTGAAATCGGCCGGCGGGGCGGGATCCGGAGTCGCCGCGTTCTGAATCCGGAAACAGCGCGACGCATGGTTCGAATTCGCGAGGCACGACGGTTGGCTCGCCGCTCCCAGCAGGCCGAACATTTCCCCGGCCGCCAGGCGGACACGAGCGTCGCGGCGCAGGCCGTTCAGGATTCGTTACTACGGCGGTCTTCTCCGGCAGAAAAGCTCGCGCACGTCGCGCGGCTTGCTCGAATGGTCGATGAACTCTCACTGACCGGCATCAGGATGCGAAACCCGGGCGCGGATGAGCAGGGGATCCGATTCCTCCGGGCGGAACTGCGACTGGGACGCGAGTTGGCGGTCCGGGTCTATGGTGAGCCATCAGGTGCCTGACGAGTACGACCCAGTCGTCATTGCGGTCGACCTGGGCGCCAGACTCGAACGCATTGGCGCGACCTGGGTTGTTGCAGGATCGATCGCCAGTTCGGTGCACGGCGAACCCCGCGCGACACAGGATGTGGACTTTGTCGTGGCCCTGCGAAGCCGGCACGTGAAACCGTTGGTCAGCTCCCTCGCGCTCGACTATTACGTGGACTCGGACGCCGTGCGCGCGGCGGTACGCGCCGCGGGGTCATTCAATGCGGTCCACTTCGACAGCTCGATCAAGGCGGACTTTTTTGTCGCGGGAGACGACGTCTTTGAAGCCGAGCGACTGGCGCACCGCCAGCGCGTCGAGCTGGCGGCAGGGACCCTCCATATTGACACTGCGGAGCACACGATACTCAGGAAACTCGAGTGGTATCGGCGCGGCGGCGAAACGTCAGAGCGCCAATGGCGCGATGTAGTGGCCATCGTGCGGCTCCAGGGGGACCGGCTCGACCGCGAGCGCCTGCGTCACTGGGCGGCGCACCTCGGCGTCTCCGATCTTTTGCATCGCGTGATGGAGTAAATCGTTCCCGCGACAGCGAACCCAGTGTCGTTCATCGCGCGTTGTTGTTCCTCTCCCGCCCGCCGAGGCAGCAATCAGCCGTCCTCGCCTTTTGCCCGGCCCGACTCGGCTTCCGCCACTCGCCGGTACCCGGCACAAACCATCACCGGCAGGCGTGGATACTTTGCATAACGAGGATCGGTAGCGGACAGCCGGCAAAGGCGGAACACCGATCCCTTACCCGAGACGATCCGCCGGGAGTGTTCGCACGTTGCACACAATCCGGCCTCGGGCTCAGGCATGAGGAGACAGGTGGGGTCTGTCCCTATTTCTGAAACGGGGCCGCGGCGTGCGTGATGCGACCACCCGTCACCGTCAACAGAACCTTCGCCTCCTTCAGTTGAGTGGGAGGAATCGCGAACAGGTCCCGGTCGATGATCACGAAATCCGCGAGTTTACCCGTCATCAGCGAACCTTTGCTGGCTTCTTCACCCTCGGCCCACGCGCTGTTCACCGTGTAGGAACGAAGGCTCGTTTCGAGATCGAGCCGCTCCATCGGGAACCAGCCACCTTCGGGTTTGCCGTCCAGGGTCTGCCGAGTGACGGCGGCATAGAGGATGGTCATCGGGTTCGCGGTGTACCAGCTCGCGTTCGTGCCCGGCCAGTCCGAGCCGAAGAGGAGTGGCACACCCGCGTCATGAAACGTCTTGAACGCATACGCCCACCGCGAGCGCGCGCCGATCCGCTCCTCCATCCATCGCATGTCGTCGATCGCGTGGTACGGCTGGACCTCGGCGATGATGCCTAACGCCTTGTAGCGCCGGGCCACATCGGCGTTACGGATCACCTGCGAGTGGATGATGCGCCACCGGCGTTCCTTCGGGCCGTTGGTGCGCATCACCTTTTCCATGATCGTGAGCACGCTGTCGATCGCGTGATCGCCGATGGCATGCACGTTGGCCCACCAGCCGGCGGAGTCGAGGCCGAAGAGGAGCTTTTCCATGTTGCCGGGCGGATTCATGCCCGAACCGGGGCCGTCGGTTGCCGCCGTGTTGGTGCTGTCGCGCCACTCGCCGACTTTACCCGAGTGCAGCTGCGGTTCGTAGAAGCGCGCCGTGGAATTGCCCTGGATCCCGTCGATGAATCCCTTGAGCGCACGGATGCGGATCCAGTCGTCGCCGAACCCGGGCGAGATACCCGCGTAGGACAGCTCGTTCCACTTGTCGAGCGTCGGACGAGCGAAGATTCGCACCGTGAGTTCGCCGCGCCGCTTGAGCTCTGTGTACACGGGCAACTGAGCCGGAGGCGTGATGTCGTGAATGGTCGTCACGCCGAGTTCGGTGAGGTGCTGCAGCGCGGCGCGCCCTTCGCGAAGGCGCTGGTCGAATGTCTTTGGCGCAATGGCGCGGCGAACGCGTGCGAGTGCGGCGCCGCTCACGCGTCCGGTTGGCTGTCCACTGCTGCACTCGAGTCCTTCTGTGGACGTCCCACAGGTGAGCCCCGCCGCTCGCAAGGCAGCGCTGTTGGCGAGCCAAGCGCTGCGGTCCCACCGATTCAGCAGCGCTGGTGTGTTTGGCGTGACGGAATCGATGATCGACTTGTCCGGGCTGAAACGCGTCGCTGGGCGGCCTCCCGCCGGTCCGGTGCTGTTGGCGGGATTGTCCTCGTAGGCACCCCAGTCGCCGCCGGTGAGCCAGGCACCAGGACTCATCCGCTGCGCGGCCGCCTTCACGCGCTCGGCGAACGGAACCGGTGTGTGCACATCGAGCAGGTTCGCACCGATGAGCAGCGCGCCGGCCTGGCCGAAATGCGTGTGATCATCGATGAAGCCCGGCGTCATGAAGCGGCCGCCAGCATCGATGACGCGCGTCCGCGAACCGCGATGCGCGTCTGCCTCAGCATTCGTCCCGACCGCCAGGAGTCGTTCACCGCGAACAGCAAGCGCCTCGGCCCGTGGACTCGTGGAGTCGCCGGTCCAGATGCGGGCATTGCGAACGATCAGGTCGGCGTCCTGCGCGAACGTGACCCTGAACGGCGACACCATCGCCACCGCCAAGGCGCAGGCTAGGATGGAGAGTTTTCGTGTCTTCATCATCAACATGGGAAACTCGATCCGGTTGTGTGGGCGTTCATCAAACGTGCTCACATGCACGGGCGACCGCGAGGTCAAACGCTCGTCAGGAGCACAACGATATGATCGCCGCTGCCAGGGCTATGCCGAAATCGGCCACCAGGGCGTGGCCACCCTGGAGCTTGATATTCTCCGGCTTGATGTCGCGATGAGTGACGCCTTGCTGGAGCGCATGCCGGCGAGGAATCGGAGGAATTGGCGTCGATCGGTCATGGTGTTCCCGGTAGTCGTGATCACGAACTGGCCGTCGTTGTTTCCTCGGCCACGCGCGTCGCGTTAGGCACCACGGCTCGCCTGCGAACCAGGTAGTACAGCATGGAAGCCCCGATGAAGATCGTCATCGCGACGACTTCGCGGCGGGTCGACTGCGCCAGCAACCAGATCACGACCGCTGAAGCCAGCACTGCGACCGTCGGACCTCCCGGGGCGCGGAAGGTACCCGGCACGGGGGGACGTGAGTACCTGATCCGCAGCGCGGCGAGACAGATGGCCAGGTAGACCAGCAGCAGCGACATGCTCGCCAGCACGGCCAGCGGCCGGAACCCGCCACTCAGGGCGAGCACGATGATGATTGCCACATACGACAGGATGGCGACCCACGGCGTGTGGAACCTGGGATGTACGCGGCTGAGCGCGCGCGGAAGCATCCCGCTCTCCGCCGCGGCGAGAAATGCCCGCGGCGTGCCGATCATGTCGGCGGCGAGATTCCCGAATATCGACACGGCAGTCCCGGAAACGATGAGTCCCGTGCCGATGCCGCCCATCAGCCGCCCGGAGACATCAGCCAGAGGAGTGGTACTGCCTTGCCCCAGTTCGGCGCCCAGCACGCCCTGAGCGACGATATGAATCGCCAGGTAGATCAATACCACCACCGTCGCCCCCCACAGCAGACCGCGCGGAATCGTGCGGACAGGATCTCTGATCTCGCCGCTGGGGGAAAGCGCGGCCTCTGCGGAGCTGAACGCAAAGAACAGCACCAGCGCCGCCGAACCGAAGGAAGAGAGTGGTGGCCATCCGGTCCAGGCCAGGTTCGCCGGTTGCATGTTGAATGCCCCGACAATGATCAGCAGCAGGAGCGGTATCAACTTGGCGGTCGTCGTAACCATCGACAGCCGGGTCCCGGCTTGAACGCCCCGGATGTTGAAGACCGCGAGCCCACCGAAGAACAGGACGATCGCGGCGCTCCGTGCGGGGCCACTGCCGCTCAATACCGGCACGGCAGTCGCCAGCGCGTCGAACATGACGTGTACGATCGCTGCCACGGCGGCCGCGCAGAACCCGACGGCGTAGAGCGCCCAGGCCAGGAATCCGGCCAGCGGGCCGAACGCCTCCTCGATATAGGCGACGGTGCCGCCCGAGCGGGTGACTCGCGTGCCAAGCTCCACATAGCAGAGCAGTACCAGCATGATCAGCGCCCCGCAGACGAGGTACGCGATCACCGCGGCGGGACCCAGGGTCGCGGCCACCACCGCGGGCAACGCAAAGATGCCGGCGCCGATGGCCGCCGGCCAGCGGCCCTCGTGACCGCGCAT
>CAMPKM010000134.1 GCA_946887155.1 uncultured Gemmatimonadota bacterium | reverse complement strand
ATAGAAGCCGTTGCGGCCATCGGCGGCAATGCGCTTGAGCGTCGCCGCGAGGTTCGGGTTCCGGAAGACCTCACCGAACTTCGGGGGATGCTCGCCAAGGAAGTACGTCGCCCGGGCCTCCGGCGTCGCCGAGAGCTTTCGCTCGGCTTCTCCCCACTCGTGGGCGATCACCTCGCTGACGGGGAAGCCGTTCTCGGCGTACCAGATGGCCGGCGCGAGGAGTTCCGAGAAGGGTTTGGTGCCGAAGCGGCTCCGCATCGCGTCCCACCCGGCCACCGCGCCCGGGACGGTCATCGAGAAGACGCCATTGTTAGGCATCCGGTTCAGGCCGCGCTCCGCGAGTAGCGCGGGCGTCAACCCGGTCGGCGCCCAGCCCGAGGCGTTGAGTCCATGAAGCTTGCCCGTTTTTGCCTCGTAGATGATGGCAAAGAGGTCGCCACCCACGCCGTTCATGTGTGGCTCGACGAGGCCCAGCACGGCGTTGACCGCGATGGCGGCATCGATCGCGTTACCGCCCGCGTCGAGGATGTCCGCCCCGGCCTTGGCCGCCAGTGGCTGGCTCGCGGCCACGATGCCGAGCGTCGTCGTGACAATGGAGCGGCCTGGAACAGGTAACGGATGACCAGGCGTCGGTGATTGGGCGAGCGTCATGGAGAAGGGAAGCAGGCCGACGGCCAGAGGCCACAGAGCAGTGGTCGCAAACCGCGAGAAGCGAAAGGAATGGTCAGGCATGTCTGCACCGGGTGCGAGATTCTCAAACGCCTTTCTGTGGCCTGTGGCCCGTACGTTGTTCTAGAGCGCGAGCTCGATCTGCATTGCCCCACCCAGCGTCAGCGTGCTGTGTTGCGGCGCCGCCTGCAACGCGCCACGGAACCCGCTGCCGCGGAGGGCGGCTCGCATCGCCTTGAGCGCGATCTCGGGACGGTTGTTGACCTGGCTGAGGTGACAGAGCACAAGGTGCCTCAGGCCCCGGTGCGCGCAAGTGCGCGCCATCAACGCGGCCTCCGCATTGCTCAGGTGGCCGTTCGGTCCGGCGACTCGCTGCTTCAGGGACCACGGATACGGACCGGTGCGCAGCATTGCCCCGTCGTGGTTGGACTCGAGGATCAGGACGTCGACATCCGCGAAGTACTTGATGAATCGTTCGGTCAGGTGGCCGAGGTCGTACGCGATGCCGACCCGTTCACCGGTGGATTTCGTCGTCGCGACCAGCGCGACAGGCTCGCGGGCATCATGCGGCGCCTTGATGAACTTGAGCGTGAAATCCTCGAGCTCCACGAGGGTATGCGTGTCCACGACGTGCTTGACCACGCGCTTCTTCTTTCGGCCGGACGCGGGAGTCGAGGTCTCGATCGAAAGCGGGACGGGGAGTGCGTACTCGCCGCGGGAAATCGGCGCCTTGCGCTTTACGCTCAGCGTGCCGGCGGTGGCGTAGACGGGCCAGTTCCAGCGACGGGCCGCGGCGCCGGCGCCGCGCACATGATCCTGGTGTTCGTGCGTGACGATCAGCGCCGAAACGGACTCCGGCTCGATGTTCACCGCCTTCAGTCGCCGACCCAGCTCGCGCACACCGAATCCGGCATCGATAATGATGCACTCGCGGTCGCTCTCGATGACCGTAGCGTTCCCCTCGCTGCCCGAGCCGAGGACGTGAACTCTCATCGATTGCGTTCCTCGCCGGCCCGCTCCCAGGCAGCCGTCAACTGGCGGCGAGCCTTGTCGGTGAGGGGAACATCCCGCCGCTTCATCGCGCGCTGCGCGGCATCGAGGAACGCGCCGATCTCCCACAGCTCCGAATCATCCAGTCCCCACGTGAAAGGCGGAACATAACGCGGGGTGATTCCTTTTCCGTAGACATTCGCGCCCGCGCCCACCACGCATCCCGTCGTCAGGCGCGTCCCGATGGCCGTTCGGGTATGGTCGCCAAGGAATGAGCCCAGGAACTGCATTCCGGTCCGCTCCACGCCTCGAGGCGTCCACAACGACACGTCCGAGTAGTTGTTCTTCAGGTTGCTGTTGACCGTGCCGGCGCCGAGGTTCACCCATCGGCCCAGGACCGAGTGCCCGATGAATCCGTCGTGGCCCTTGTTGGCGTAGCCGGTGAAAATCGTGTTGCTCACCTCGCCGTTGACCTTGCAATGCTCGCCGATGCTCGAGGCGGCGATCCGTCCGCCGCTGACGAGTGAGTCCTCGCCGATCACGCACGGGCCGACCAGCCGGGTGAATGCCTGCACCGTGGCGCCCCGCCTGACGAGTATCGGTCCGGAGCTGGCATCGAAATACACCATCGGCTCCACGTTGGCGCGCCGATCGATGTAGATGAGGTGCGGACCAACATTGGTGGTGGTGGCAGGTGGCCCGCGTTCGATCGCGTTGCCGAGATGCGTGACGTCGAGCATCAGCAGTGCCGGCAGGTGCCGGACGAAATCCCACACCTGATCCATCCACACGCCGTCGACGTCGACCGCCTTCTCGTACCCCGGGAGCGCTTCCAGGCCACCAGCATCGATGGTGCTGACAACACCGGTTTCGGGGACGCGGACGGCAGCCAGTCGAACTACGCATGACCAGGCCATGGCGTCGGGGAGCGGCGCGTTGATCGCGACGGCGCACCGCGAGTTCACGATGATGCTGCCGGCAGGGATCGAGCCATTGAGGAAGCTCGCGGCTCCGGGTTCGTCGAAATGCGTCAGTTGCGGTCCGGCAATGAAGCCCAGCGTCTTGTCCCCGCTGCTCATCTCCCACCGCTGCCTGACGAGCAGCGCGCCGGCGCGGAGCTCGCAACCCGGGCGGGTGAGTGAAAACGGGAGGAAGTCGCGCGCGGTGGCGTCGTCGAAAAAGACGAGACTCACTCCCGGTCCCTCACACGGGCGGGTAGCGCGGCGAGCAGCGACTTGAGGTCCGTCGCGTGGCCGGTCGTCGTTACCAGCGTGAGGCCGTCGTGCGTGACCACGACCAGGTCGGACACGCCGTACAGCACCACCTCGTTCCCCTCGGCGTGCACCACGTTGTCACGGGCGTGTACGACATGCACATCGCCGGCGGTGACGTTGCCCGCGTCGTCTGCCTGACGAACGCGTCGCAGGGCCCCCCAGGTACCGACGTCGTCCCAGCCGAAGTCGCCGGGAATCACCGCCACGCGGTCGGACCGCTCGAGCACACCAACGTCGACCGCGATCGGCGTCGCAACCCCGTTGAAGAAGCGCGCCAGGTCATTCGGAAACTGGTCGAGCGCCGGCGACACCTCGGGACAGTGCCTTCGCACTTCAGCCAGAAAGTCACTGACGCGCCACACGAAAATCCCGGAGTTCCAGAGGCAACCCTCGCGCACCATGGCTTCGGCGCGGTCGGCCGTTGGCTTTTCCACGAACTGCGCCACCCGCCGTGCGCGTGACGAGTCAAGCGGTTCGCCGGGGCGGATGTAGCCGTAACCGGGGTCCGGTCGGGACGGGACAACACCAACCGTGACCAGCGAATGCGAGCGTTCAGCGATGTTCGCCGCCTGTATCAGCGCCGAGCGAAATCCCTCGGCGTCGGCCACCGCCCAATCGGCGTGAACGCTGATCATGACTGCATCGCTACCGCCGGAGCGCTCGATCTGTGCCGCCGCCCAGGTCAGCGCCGCCGCCGTGCCGGCCGGACGCGGCTCGGCGACGATGTTCGCTTCCGGAATTTCCGGTGCCAGCGCGCGAATCGGCTCGACCAGCGAGGCATTGGTCAGGATGAGCGTGTGCCGCGCATCGCATAACGGCGCCATGCGATCCAGCGAATCGCGCAGCAACGGACGTTCGCTCGCGAGTGGCAGCAGTTGCTTCGGACGCTCCGCCGTGCTGACCGGCCAGAACCGCGATCCCACGCCTCCCGCGAGGATCACGCACCAGACATCAGCCTTCTTTCCTGTGCCCTGCGGCCCGTGACCTCCGGCCCCTGGCCTAGTCCCTGACATCTGGCTCGAACTTGATTCCGGCCAGTTCCGCCGTGCGATAGAGGAGCCGTTTGGGACTGAACGGCTTGGTCATGAAGTCGGTCGCGCCCAGCGTCATTGCGCGTTCCCGCTGCGTGTCATTCCCGGCCGCGGTCAGGATCACGCACGGCAATTCCTTCGTACGGTCATCGGCTCGCATGCGCGCCAGCACTTCGAGGCCCGAGACGTGCGGCATCATCAGGTCGAGCCAGACGACCTTCACGTCCTTTTCCCGGTCGAGTGCCTCCAGCGCCTCGATGCCGTCGTAGGCAAGGGTTACCCGGAACGGGCCCTGCTCCAGCTTCATCTGGATGATGCGGCCCACGTGGGGTTCGTCATCGACCACGAGGACGTGCGTCCGATCCATCAGTTGGGATTCCATCACACGAGTGAGGCGATGTTGGCGCGGTGACGACGCAGGTCATAGAGCAGTGCGCCGAGGTTAGCACCGGGATGGACGATCAGGAGCAGCAGGGCGTCGGCCGAAACCGCTGAGATCACGGCGTGACCGCGCTCGAATTCCACGACTGTTGTGATGTGTGAGCCGTGCCCGGAAGCCTGCCCGATCTTTTCGGCGGCGGCGGCGATGGCGGGCGTGAGCGCCGCGAGGTGTTCGCCGTCGAGGTCCCCACTGGTCCGGGTGTCTATCAGGAGACCATCCCGTCCCAGAATGACCACGGCCTCGACGCCTTCGCGTTGCGCGAGGGCCCGTACGAGGTCGTGAATGGTGGGCAATAGCGACTCCGTCGTTGTTGTGCGAACGGTAATTGGGGACAGGATGAAGTCAAGCGAGCAATCGCTTGAAGTATCACACGTTAGGAGGTTACTGTTCGCCGTGATCCTCAACTCGATTTCCGGGATTTTTGCGCGTCCAGGCCTGCGTCGGATTGCGCTCATGGCGGTCGCGACGTCAGCCGTTGCCATCGCGGCCTGCGACGATCCCTTTGCGCCGCGTGCGACGACGTCGGTGCGGACGGACAGCTTCATCGTGTACTCGGTCTCCGAGACACCAGTCAACGTGCCGGCGGCGTTCAACATCGTCTTTTTCACGCCGCTGCGACTCGAGCCCACGTATGGCTTCGATCTCGTCTTCGATATCACTGAAGAGAACAAGGTCGAGTTGATCCCGGTCACGCTGATCGGTGGCGCCATTACGGCGGGTCGCCGGGTCGGTCTGCAGGAGATCACCGGCGCATACGATGCGGTCACACGCGCCCCGACCGGCGGCTACAAATACGACTCCACGCTGACACTCGATATCGGTGGCGCCGCCCTGGTCGAGCTGCAGACCGATGTCTGTCAGTTCCAGTCGTCGCAGCTCGTCTACGCGAAGCTGCAGATCAAGGCGATCGACCCGGTGGCGCGCACGATTGTCTTCAGGATCACGTACGATCCGAACTGCGGCTTCCGGTCGTTCCTGCCCGGGGTCCCGACGAACTAGGGAATCGGGAATCGGGAATAGGGAATCGGGAGTGGCGACGCGTTGCGCCCGACTATTTACTGCTAGAATTCGATTCCCGATTCCCGATTCCCCATTCCCTTTACGTAAATGCACGACGCCCGGGTCTTCCGCGAGCAGGTAGACGTGCTGCGGGACGCCATGCGCCGCCGCCAGAAGCTGGATGAACTCGCCCCCCTCATCGACCAGGGGATTTCGCTCGAGTTGGAACGGCGAACGGTCATCCAGGCGGTCGAGGAACGGAAAGCGGCGCGCAACGCCAACTCGCAGGAAGTGGCGCGACGGAAGAAGGCGGGGCAGCCCGCCGATGAACTGATCTCGTCGAGCCGCGAACTCGGCGACGAGATACAGCGCCTCGAGTCCGAACTGGCCACCGCCGAGGCGTCGCTGCGCGACATCCTGCTCGGCATGCCTAACGTCACGCTGCCGGACGTGCCCGAGGGTGGCGAGGAAGCCAACAAGGTTGTTCGCACCTGGGGCGAGCCTCGCCCCGCGGACAGCGTCAAGCCACACTGGGAAATCGGCGAGGCCAAAGGCCTTATCGACCTGGCTCGCGGCGCCAAGATCAGCGGATCCGGGTTCATCGTGTTCCGCGGGCTGGGGGCGCGCCTGACGAGGAGCCTGATCAACTTCTGCATGGACATCCACTTCCGTGAGCACGGCTACGAGGAAGTCTGGCCACCGGTGATCGTGAACCGCGCCTCGATGATCGGCACCACGCAGTTGCCGAAGTTCGAGGAGGACATGTACGCGTTGAGGGACGAGGACCTGTTTCTCATACCTACCGCCGAAGTGCCCGTGACCAACCTCTATCGCGACGAGATCGTCGATGGCGCGACGCTCCCCCGCGGGTTTGTCGCGTACAGCCCCTGTTTCCGCCGTGAGGCGGGTGCCGCCGGGAAAGACACACGAGGCCTGCTGCGCGTCCACGAGTTCGACAAGGTCGAGATGGTTCGTTACTGCACGCCGGAGCAGGGGGACGAAGAACACGAGAAACTGACGCGCCACGCCGAGACGTTGCTCGAACGCCTTGGACTTCCGTATCGCCGCGTGCTGCTCGCCGCCGGCGACACCGGGTTCGGCGCCGCACGGTGTTACGATCTCGAGGTGTTTGCGCCAGGCGCTGGGAAGTGGCTGGAAGTTTCTTCCTGCAGCACGTTCGTCGATTTCCAGGCACGGCGCGCGAACATCAGGTATCGGCCTGCGGCGGGCGAGAAGCCGCGGTTCGTCTACACGCTCAACGGTTCAGGCCTCGCGTTTCCGCGCATCATCGCCGCGATCCTCGAGCACTATCAGCAGGACGATGGGTCGGTCTCCGTCCCGGAGGTACTGCAACCGTACATGGGCGTGACCGCGTTATGAGGAACGCAATGGCGTCAGACTCGATTGCTGCGACGTGCCGAACGACGCTCGCGCAGCCAATCGAGTCTGCCCCCGTTGCCTGAGCCATGCGCCGGAGCCTGCTCGTCATCGTCATGGTGCTGGTTGCGCTGCTGCTGGGTTCCTACGTCCTCTTCACCCAGCGCGTCGTCGCCGAACTGAGGCAGGAAGCCGAGCGGACGAGCGAAATGTTCGGTGAGGTGCTGGCGGCGCAGGACCCTAACGTGGACGCCGCCTCGGCGCTGCTCGAGCTGGCGAATGACATCCGCGAATCCGGCGTGCCGATGATCGTGACCGACGCCGCCGGGAATCCCACGGCTACGGCAAACCTGCCGTTCGATCACGACGACCCTCGCGCTCGCGAATGGATCCTCCGGCTCGACGGGCAGAACCGGCCCATCGTCGCCCGGGGGCTGGGCACAAACCAGGTGATCCACTTCGGGCACACGCCCCTCGTCCGCGGCCTGCAGATCATTCCCATGATGCAGGTCGCGTTTCTTGTCCTGCTGCTGGCGGCGGGTGCATACGCCGTGACCACGCGTGCGCGCGCTGACCGGGAGCGCGTCTGGGCCGGCAT
>CAMPKM010000133.1 GCA_946887155.1 uncultured Gemmatimonadota bacterium | reverse complement strand
GGGCGGCTCCACCCCGGTCCCTCACAGCGGCACAACGACCGGATATGCCTGACGAGAGCCCGGATCTCCTGAGGCGTGAGCGTCGCTCCGAACGACGGCATGCGGGCGCTCCGGTTCATGATCGCACCGCCGCCGGCGATGGTGTCGAACAACGAATCATCCGGGCGGGCCGACATGGCCTCACGCGAGGCGTGGGCCGCCGGTTTCACCGGGAGGTTCGCCGCGTTAGGTCCGTCGCCGCGGCCAGTGCGGCCGTGACACGACACGCACCATTTTGCGTAAAGCGCCGCACCGTCGGTTTCCGGTGGAACAACGGGCGGCCCCGGCGCTGGCAACGGCGTATCGGGCGCGTTCCCCGGTTGCGACGCCAGGAACCGGGCGATGAGGTCGCGGGTCGCGTCAGGCATGCGCGTCTTCGGCATGACCGAGCCAGGCACGAGGCGCTGCGGGTCAGCGATCATCGCCGCGATATAGGCCGGCGACCGCCGCTCGCGGACGGTCGTGAGATCGGGACCGATCGCGCCGCCGTCACGTCCGAGCCTGTGGCACCCGAGGCACGGCAGGTGATTCCGCAACAGCGCTTCCGCCTTTCGCGCGGAAAACGGGGATAGTGGTTCGAGCCTCACCGCCGGCTGCTGCGCCGCTGTTACGCGGGCGCAGCACGCGAGCAGGACTATCCACACGCTCAGGCCTCGCGCGACACCAGTTGGCATCAGCCTCCGACGATCAGCGGTTGGCAGACACGGTCCGAGAGAACAATGACAGCGCGCTGATCAAATCGGAACGGCTGGAGCGGATGTCAGGCCGTCAACACCACCTTCTCGCAGCGGTCTTCCTTGTTGAGAAAGATGTCGTAGCCGTGAGCCGCTTCGGACAGGGGCAGCCGGTGCGTGATGATCACACTCGGATCGATCTCGTCGTTCTCGATCAGGTTCAGCAACGGCCGCATGTAGCGATGCACCGGCGTCTGGCTGCTGCGAATGGTCAGGCCGCGATTCATGACGACACCCATCGGGAACTTGTCGATCAGTCCACCGTAGGCGCCGACCACCGACACGATGCCACCGTTGCGACAGGCCATGATCGCCTCGCGCAACGCAATCGGACGATCCGACTCGAGCCGCACGGCCTGCTTCACCCGATCGTAGGCATGCTGCAGGCCTTCCGAATGCGCTTCGAGGCCGACGGCATCGATGCAGGCATCCGGTCCGCGACCGCCCGTCATTTCGCGAAGCACGTCGAGATGACCGTCGACCTGGCTGTAGTCGATCGTATCCGCGCCGGCCTGACGCGCCAGCTCCAGGCGGTAATCGAACCGGTCGATGGCGATCACGCGTTCCGCGCCAAGCAGGAAGGCGGACCGAATGGCAAACTGGCCGACGGGTCCGCATCCCCAGACTGCGATGACCTGACCGGGCATGATGTTGCACATCTCGGCCGCCATGTAGCCGGTCGGAAGGATGTCGCCGAGGAAGAGCACCTTCTCGTCAGGCAGTCCGTTGACCTTGAGCGCGCCAAAATCCGCGAATGGAACGCGGACGAACTGGGCCTGCGCGCCCTGGAAGCCGCCGGTGAGGTGCGAGTAGCCGAATGCGCCCGACCCGGAATGTCCCCAGAGCCGTTCCTGGGTCGTGCCGCTCGGGTTCGAATTCTCGCACGCAGACGTCAGTCCCTGCTGGCATGACCAGCACATGCCGCAGGCAATGCAGAAGGGCACGACGACCCGGTCGCCGGGCAGAATGTTCTTCACGGCCGATCCCGTTTCCATCACCTCGCCCATGAACTCGTGGCCGAGGATGTCACCCTTCTTCATCGTCGGGATGTAGCCGTTGTAGAGGTGCAGGTCGGACCCGCAGATCGCGGTCGACGTGACCCGTACGATGGCGTCGCGGGAGTTCATGATGACGGGATCAGGAACGTCGCGGACTTCGACTTCCTGTCTTCCCATCCAGCACGCGGCTTGCATGGTGGCTCCCGTTTCAGAGTGACGCGCGCGAGGGGGAACTCGCTTCCGATGGTTGTGCTGGCTTCTGCCGCCTGATGCCCTGGCCGGCGCCGTCGGGACTCGCCTCGGAGCGAACGACCTCTCCGGTCTCGAGGACCTGCTTGAACCGTCGCAGGTCGTCGGCGATCTGCTGTCCCGGCTCCTCGCCGAACAGCCTTGCGATGGCCGCACCAATCTTCCCGCCTGGCGGGTCATACCTGAGCCTGACATGCACCTCGGTACCGCGCGCCCCAGGTGCGGTCACGAACGAGACGCTGCCGCTGTGGGCGATATCGTTATCCTGATTGACGGTACGCCACGAAATGCGCTCGCCGGGAACGTCCTCGACGATTTCCGCATCCCATTCGACGGATCGGCCCGCCGGAGCCTTGGCGACCCAGTGCGAGCGGCCGCTACCAAGATTCTCGACGAACTCGAGGTGATACATGAAGCGGGGCAGGTTCTCAAAGTCCCGCCAGAAAGCGTAGACCACGTCGCGCGGATGGCCGACGGTGATGGCGCGAGTCACGTCCATGAAATTCTCCAGTGGCACGTCCGTCCACGGTAGCAGAGCACCTGCCTGACGAACATTCCGCGCACGACGCATCTCCCTGTGCCTCTCCGGGGGCAGGTCATCGGCGCAGCGCACGCAGTGGCTGTGCCTGTTTCGGACATGCTCGTTAGGGTCCGGCTGCCGGTCGCGGATCAGCCGCCGGAACGCGGTGTATCGCACACCCGGAATGAAATGGTGACCGACACCGGTTGAGCCGGAGAGCATGGCATGAATCGCACCGAAACGATCCTTCGCGAACACAACCGCACTGGCCGCACGAACGGCGTACCGGAACGAACCCCAGCCACCGATGACATAACCATCGGCGAGCTCTTTCGACGGCTCTCGGCAGACGCCTCGCATCTCGTGCAGCAGGAAGTGGCGCTGGCCCGAACCGAACTGCAGGAGGCGCTCGAATCCGTCCGCAAGGCGGCGGTCGTCTTCGCGGTGGCGGCTCTGGTCGCGCTGCCGGGCCTGCTGGCGCTGACCGCGTTCCTCGTGGTCATCCTGGCAAACGCCATCGGTTCCTGGGCGATCGCAACGCTCGTGGTTGGCGTGGCCCTCCTGGCGATTTCCGGCTTGATGGTGCAGCGCGGCCGAGCGGCCCTGTCACGCCGCAACGTAAGCCTGCCCGACACGCGAGCGTCGCTGGCACGCGACGCCGCGTGGGGAAAGGAAGAGGTACGTGCCTTCAAGGAAGAACTCACCGCCTAACGTGGAGATGGATCATGGCGACGCAAGACACCGGTGATCAGAGAACCTGGCAGGGCCAGTCGGCTGCGACGACGGGAAAGGATCCGGACCGGATACCGGCGGACCTCCCGGCGCCAGCGGCTCCGGCCCTCAAGGACCAGGCGGCGCAACTCGGCCGCAAAGCCAGCGACGGAGCACGTGACCTGGCCAGCAAGGCGCAGTCGACGGCCCAGGATCGCATCGAGCGATCGCGCCAGGACGCGGCCACCACGCTCAGCACCGTGGCATCGACGCTGCTCAATTCCGGCTCGCAGCTCCGCGACGGCGACCAGCCCATGGCCGGCGAATATGTCGAACGTGCCGCGCGACAGATCGAGCGGGTGGCCGACTATGTGCAACGGGCCGATGTACGAGAGATGATGAACGAAGTCGAGGACTTCGCGCGCCGGCGTCCGGCCGTCTTCATCGGTTCCGCTTTCGCGGTTGGATTGCTCGCCGCGCGCTTTCTCAAGAGCTCGCGGGAAGGCGAGGAGCGGTCGAGGGACCGCGCATCGGACAGGCTGACGGATCGCGAAGTGCCATCAACCGTCGTCATGGAACCGCGCCCGGGGTCCGATCTGGAGTCCTGGCCGGAAACAAT
This sequence comes from uncultured Gemmatimonadota bacterium, assembly GCA_946887155.1. The sequence continues at coordinate 3,522 of CAMPKM010000133.1, read as the reverse complement.
ATGACGGCGGAAAAGTTTGATCCGGCGAGCGGCAGCGGAGACTCCAGGACCGCCGCCATCCGGAGCGACATCGAACGCACGCGTGCGCGACTCGGCGATACCGTCGAGGCGCTTGGAGCACAACTGAATCCATCTCATCTCGCACAGCGGGCGAAGGACAGCCTGCGCGAGGCAACCATCGGAAGGGTGCAGCATATGGCGAACAACACCAAGGCACGCATCAACCAAACAGGACGGGGCCTGGCCGAGACCGTGCGGGAAAACCCGCTCCCGGCGGCCATGGCGGCGGCTGGCATCGGCTGGCTGTTGCTGGCGGGGCGCGACCGAAAGGAAGAGCCGCGACGCTTTTACGACGGCGAGGAAGTCTTCGACGCCGACTCGAACGAGCGTCACTCCTCTCGTCTTCGTGAGGCTGGGGCCGGGATCGCGGAAGGCGTCCACGGAATGGCCGACAAGGCCCAGGACGCAACGCAGAGGATGGCCCACTCCGCGCAGGAGACGGCGCACCGGGTAGCGGACCGCGCGAAGGAAGCCGGCGAAAGCATCGGCCGGCGCGCCGATGCGGCCATGCACCAGGTTCGTGACCGGACACGCGCCGCCAGCGACCGGGTCGAGCACAAGTACCAGGAGAATCCGGTGGCGCTCGGCGCGGTGGCATTGGCGTTAGGTCTGGCGGTCGGCATGTCCGCGCCACGTACCCGGCGCGAGGTCGAGCTGGTCGGCGACAAGCGTGATCGCCTCATGGACAAGGCGCGGGAAAAGGTGGCGTCCACGACCGAAAAGGTCGAGGGAGTCATCGAACGCGCGCTCCCCGAGGTCCAGGCCGTCGTCCGGGATGCGGCGCGAGAGGAAGGACTGACGCGTTAGGGCAGGGCCCCGCGCCCGGCACCTCGCGCGGGCGCGGGGACGGATTCCCGCGGACCGGGATTCGTCCTGAGAACGGTGCTGCAGAACAGCACCGGAGATTGCGACTGGGGAGCAGACGCGCTTCTCTGCGCCGCTATCGGCGGTCCATTGCCCGGCGCCGCTGTGACAGTTGCAGGCCGAGAGACAGATTTCAGGACCAAGTGTCACGACTTGGTAGCCGATACCGGTCGCTACTCTCCCTGCCCTGAATGCCCGTCCACGATCCGTACGCGGTTTTTCGCCATGTGTCATTCCGCTGGTTCGTGGTCAGCATTCTGTCGATGGTCATGGCGGCGCAGGTGCAGCTGGTCGTGGTGGGTTGGGAGATCTATCAACTCACGCAGGATCCGTTGTCGCTTGGTTTGCTCGGCCTGAGTGAGGTCGTGCCGTTCCTGGCGGTCGCCCTGTACGCCGGTCATGTCGTCGATCGCCACGATCGACGGCTGGTTTCGCTACTCTCGTTGGTGGTCCTGCTGGGTGCGGCGCTGGCGCTGTTCGTCATGGCGCTGGTGACGCCGGTTCCGTCGCGGATCTGGCCGTTTTACGTGGTGTTCGGTGCTTGCGGTGCCGCCCGCAGCTTTCTGCAGGTAGCCCGCAGCGCACTCGTGGCCGAGATCGTGCCGCGGGAGCTGTACCCGAACGCCGCCACGTGGCGGAGCTCGACCTGGCAGGCGGGATCAGTGGCCGGTCCGGCGTTAGGCGGTGTCCTGTTCGCCGCCTTCGGGGCGCAATGGGCGCTCGCGATCAACCTCGTGTTCGTGATCGTGGCGCTGTCGGCGATGGCCGTCGTCAGGCACCGGCCCACGGCCGTCTCGCGCGTTCCGGTCCCGGTCGTTCGCAACCTGGTCGAAGGATTGCGGTATGTCCGCCGGCAGCGCGTCATCCTGGGTGCAATCACGCTCGACCTGCTGGCGGTGTTCTTCGGCGGCGTGGTAGCCGTCCTGCCGATCTTCGCGACTGATATCCTGCGCGTCGGCGCCGACGGGTTTGGCGCCCTGCAGGCGGCGCCCGGTGCGGGAGCGGTTCTCATGGCCTTCGTGCTGGCGCACCGCCGTCCGTTCCGGAACGCCGGCCCGGCGCTCCTGGCCTCCGTGGTGGTGTTCGGGCTCTGCATTCTCGGCTTCGCGCTGTCCAGGTCATTCGCGTGGTCGTTACTGTTGCTGGCGATCAGCGGCGCGGCCGACAACGTGAGCGCGGTCATCCGTTCGACGCTGATCCAGCTGACGGTTCCTGCGGAGATGCTGGGTCGCGTGTCGTCCGTCAATGCCATGTTCATCGGCAGCTCGAACGAGCTCGGTTACTTCGAGAGCGGAGTCGTGGCGCGGCTGATGGGCGCAGTGCCTTCGGTACTTTTCGGGGGCACGATGACGTTGCTGATGGCGGGGGTCATTGCCTGGAGACTTCCTGAAGTTCGGCGGCTCGGAGAGTTGAGGAGTTGATGCGATTCGACGATAACCAACCAACACAGTGAATAATTCCTTCCATTTGGGGCTGGACACCTTCGGCGATATGACCAAGGGCGCCGATGGGACGATGTTGAGTCATGCCCAGGTCCTCCGGGACATCATCGACGAAGCCGTCCTGGCCGACGAACTGGGCATCCACTGCTTCGGCGTGGGCGAACATCATCGTCCTGACTTTGCCATTTCCGCTCCGGAAGTCCTTCTCGGCGCCATCGCCGGCCGCACGCAACGCATCCGGCTCGGCACCGCCGTCACGGTGCTGAGCTCGGACGATCCCATTCGTGTGTTTCAGCGATTCGCCACGCTCGACGCCGCGTCAGGCGGGCGGGCCGAAGTCATTTTGGGACGCGGGTCCTTCACGGAATCGTTCCCGCTGTTCGGGTTCTCCCTTGAACAGTACGAGGTGTTGTTCGAGGAGAAGCTGGAGCTCTTTGCCGCACTGTTGGACTACAACCGCACCGGCAAGCCCGTGAACTGGAGCGGGACGACGCGAACACCACTCGTCAGGCAGCATGTCTACCCGACCACGGAAAGTGGCAGCCTGACGACGTGGATTGGTGTCGGCGGCAGTCCGGAGTCGGTCGTGCGAGCAGCGCGATATGGCCTGCCCCTGACGCTGGCGATCATCGGCGGGGACCCGAGGCGGTTCGCGCCGTATGTGGACCTGTACCACCGCGCGCTCAACGAGCTTGGGACACCGCACCTCCCCGTGGCGGTGCATTCGCCGGGTCATGTGGCCGAGTCGGACGCGCAGGCTCGGGAGGAGCTGTGGGAGCCGTATCGCGAGATGCGAAACCGTATCGGGGCGGAACGGGGCTGGCCGCCAACGACCCGGCGCGAGTACGAACAGGAAATCGAGTCGGGGTCGCTTTACGTGGGATCACCGGAAACAGTCGCGCGCAAGATCGTAGCAACCGCCAAGGCACTCGGGATTGTCCGATTCGACATGAAATACAGCGCCGGCACACTGCGCCACGATCTCATGATGCGGAGCATCGAGCTGTATGGACGTAAAGTCATTCCGCTGGTGACGCAGATGATGGCCACCGGTTAGGCCGGGCGTCGACAGGTGACCGCCTGGGTGCAACGCCATCAGCTGACGACGTTCCTCGTCACTGCGTTCGCGTTTACCTGGGCACTGCTGCCATCCGCC
>CAMPKM010000132.1 GCA_946887155.1 uncultured Gemmatimonadota bacterium | reverse complement strand
GTCGGGCGGTCGCCGGCCGAACGTGAGATCGATTACGCATACCTGGCGAGACTCAGTGGCGACGCCATGCCGAGTGTCGTGAGCAGCTTGAAGGTGGCGTCCGCGTCAGCAACGTCGTGCGAGGCCGTGGAAATTCTTCGTGGTCGCTGGTCGAGCGACAGGCCGGTCTCGTGGAACCTCGGTGCACGCACCGCGCGCGCCGCTGCCGAGGCGCTTTCCGCCACGGACGTGCGCCGCCTGTGCGCCGGGATTGACATCGCCCCCATGAAGGAGGCCCAGCAATAAACGCGCCCCCCCGCCTAACGGATTGCGGGATTAGCTTCAGCGAGTGACACAGCCGTCCCCGGAGTTTCTCGACCTGCAGGCTGCCCTCGCTGGCGAGTACTCGCTCCAGCGTGAGCTGGGGCGTGGCGGCATGGGAATCGTCTACCTGGCCCGCGACGTGCAGCTCGATCGTGACGTCGCGATCAAGGTCCTTCCTGCGCATCTCGCGCACGCCGCGGCCGCGAAGGAGCGCTTTCTCCGCGAGGCGCGGATGGCGGCGGGGCTCTCGCACCCGCACATCGTCCCGATTCATCGCGTGAGTGAAACGGGAGGATTCGTCTTCTTCGTGATGAGCTACGTCGAAGGCGAAACGCTCGGCGATCGACTTCGAACGCGTGGTCCGCTCCCGCCCGCGGAAGCGTCTCGCATCCTGCGCGAAGTGGCCTGGGCGCTCGCGTACGCGCATGGACGGGGAATCGTCCACCGCGACGTGAAGCCGGACAACATCCTGCTCGAGGCGAGCACCGGCCGCGCGCTCGTCACGGATTTCGGCATCGCGCACGGCGCAGACCCGATCACTCCCACCGACCCTGGCAAGATCATGGGGACGGCGAACTACATGAGTCCGGAGCAGGCAGCGGGGGCGACGATCGACGGGCGCAGCGACATCTATTCCCTCGGCGTCGTCGCCTACCTCGCGGTCAGCGGCCGCCTGCCGTTCGAGTCGCCTAACGTGCCGGCGCTGTTGCTGAAGCAGGCGTCGGAAGATGCCCCGAGCGTGACCGACGTCGCCCCCGGCCTTCCCCCGGCGCTCGCCGCCGCCATCGATCGCTGCCTCGAGCGCACTCCCGCCGAGCGATTCTCGCACGGAGAGGCCCTGGCTGAAGCCCTGGCTCCGCCCGCGGAAACCCGGCCAGCGCTGCCTCCCACCCTGCGCGCCTGGCTCGGCACGCGGAATCCGTTGCTCGTTCCGTACATGGCATGGTCCGGCATGTTTGGAACGCTGACGACCGTCAACCTGCTGGTATGGCTTGCCGGCCGGCGACCGGACGGGCCGGCGGATATCGTGCTGCTCGCCGGAATCACTTCTCTCCCGCTGTTTCCCATCGTTGGGTTCCACCTCAACCAGGCGTGGCGACAATTTCGCGCCGGCCATACCCTGGCCGACCTTCGGTCAGCTCTCGAAGTCGAGCGCCGCGAACGCGCGGAGACCGAAGCCCTTTCTCGCGTCGACGAACCGCGCGGGCATCGCGTCCTGCGAACGGCCACCATCGCCGCCGGAACGTGGCTCGCGACGACGTTCGGCCTGCTGATCTCTGGCGTCATTCATGAAAACCGCATCGGCATGCTGCTGCTGTTGGCACCGATCGGAAGTACCATGCTCCTGGGTGCGGTCAGCAACGCGCTCGATGTACAGTTCGTGCCCGAACGGATCAGGAAATGGTGGCAGACAGGGATTCGGAACCGCCTCTGGAACAGCCGCCTGGGAGAGTGGTTCGCGAAGCGACTCGGCGCCCCGGAACGTTCGAAGCTCGCTGGTGCATCCGCGTTTCGCGCAACCGAGGCAGCGTTAGGCGTCGCCGCCTCCGAACTGTTCGCGGCCTTACCGAAGGCCTACAGGGAAAACCTGGCCGAGCTGCCGGCACTCGTCGAATCGCTCGAGGCCCGCGCGGCAGAGGCTCGCGCCGAGATCGAGATGCTCACCGCGATCGCGCCGTCCGAAGCGGCCGGCGCCGAAGTGCTCCATGCCCGGAAGAAAACAGCCCAATCGCACCTGGCCGAAAGCGTCGCGGCGCTGGAAGGCATTCGGCTCGACCTGTTGCGGCTGCACGCCGGCGCCAGCGACCTCGCGCCACTCACGACCCTGATGGATGCCGCCCGCCAGATCGGCGACGACCTGAACCGTCTTGCGGAAGCACAAGACGAAGTGGAAGGAACCGTGAAACGCCTTCCCCGCGACCACTCCCCCACTCCAGCCTGAGCCGAGAGTGTTTTCACGCCCTCACGATTCCCGATTCCCGATTCCCTATTCCCGACCAGTCTCAGAACACAAATGGCATCGCCTGAAACTGCCTGCTGAATAACCACGTGCCACGCTCGCGATCGATGTAGCCAATCTTGATCGCCCCCCAGCTCACAAAGACGCCGGAACGCTCGCGGCCACGCCACGGCCAGACCAGCGCGCCATTTTCGTCACTCGCGGTCAGTACGCCAAACGCGAAGTAGCTCGGCAGGAATACTCCGCTGACGCCAGACCTCCCGAACCTGTCCCCGAACAGGTAAAACCGCAGGCCGAACTCCGACGCTGAAACGGGCAGCACGCCCGACTCGCCATCCGCGAAAGTCACGTACCCCGGCGAGTACGACGCAATCACTTCCCACGGACTTGGGCCACTGGTCGGCGTCGGCCTGAAGCCCGGGATCCAGCGCTGCGCAGCATAATTGAGCAGCACCTCGGGAAAATTCAGGCGCGCCGACGAGGGCCCGAGTTTGCGTTCATAGTTCGCGAGTCGCCTCAAGGCGTTGTCGCGAGACGTAAGCACCTCGAGACTGTGCGCCGTTTCGGCGACACGAACGAACTCACCGTTGGCATCGCCGAGCGTGGCGCTCACGACCGGACGTAGATCGGGCTGGCGCGTGGCGGCGCGGAAGTCCTCCATTGCCGCAAGAATTGCCTGGTGTGTCTCGCGATCCACAGAGTTGCCCATGCGAGCGATGGCGCGAAGCGGCGCATGCGTTCTCCCGTTTAGGGCCAGCAGTGTAAAGGCAGACAGCAGCGGATTGCAGATCACCGCTGCGTTGGTGCGTGCGCTGGCGCTGTCGTCCGCAAGTGCGGTGAGTACCGACGCATCCGCCACTATGCGCTGGGCAAGCGCGCAGTAGTCACCTACGGTGAGCGAGTCTGCGCGCCGTGTGAGGGACGCATCCAGTGTCGCGGTTCCAGGCTGGGCCTGGAGTGTGGCCGCACTCACGGACAGCACAATCGCTGCGATCACTGCGGTTGCGGTTTTCATGTCAGCAAGACTCCACGCATCTGCTTTGCCTGACTGTCGAAGTATCCACCCCAGGCGTGCGGGTCCTTCAATTGCACGCCACCTGCGGTGACCGCGTGTGCCAACGAGAGCGCGGTGGTGTTTCGCGTGTCGATGTTCAGCGCCAGCTGCGACACGATCGTGCTGTGCTGGCCCGGAATGTCCATGTACGCCCAATCGAGTCTCTGGCCGAGAACGTGACCGCCGACCGGATCGTGTGAACCGGTGATGGAGATGAAGTCGCGCGTGCACCGCACCAGCTTCGTTCCCTTCTTCTCGGCAGGAATGGCCAGCGGCCTGGCGATCGTCGCGAGAGTACCGAGGTCCGGCACCGCGGCGCCGATCGCGCCGGCGATCGTGCGAATCAACTGGACCGGCGATGCCATCAACGTCACCGAGTCGAAGGTCATCAGATCGCTGGCCGGCCTGAGATTGTGGGCCGGCTCCTCCGCAATCGCGTGAAGCACCTCGTAGGTGTGAAAACACCCGAGGCTGTGTGCGACGATGGATACCTGGTAGTCGAGTGGCTCCTCGTCGCCGTTGAGGAAGCATGATTCGACACGGTCGGTGTGGATCTGATCGAGCTGGGCGATGAGCGCGTCGCGCACGGCGAGCCTGAGATCCGGGCTGAGCACCGGCCAGATGATGTCGCCCACCGATTCGGCGATGGCGGCGTCGATGGTATCGTTACCGAGTTTCAGCTTCACCACCGATTTCAGTGCATTCAGACCTGCGGCGAAGTTGATCTTCTGTTCGACCCAGTCGTTGATGAAGTCGTAATTGACCGTGTAGATCGCAACCTCGGGTTCGGCGTCGCCGAGGACACGCTTCAGGGCATCGAGCGGAAAGGAGCCGGCCTGACCAACGCTCGCGTTTCCGATGCCGTGGACGAGCAGGATCGCACGTTTGCCGGGCCAGTGGATCGATTGAGGCGTGAAGGGCATGCAGAATGCTCCGGCTTAACTGGAACTCGTCTCCCACTCCACGGAATCGCCGATGCGGATGGTGCCGCCATCGAGCACCTGCGCGAATACGCCTCCTCGCCAATTCTCCTGAAGTGCCTGGCGTAACCCCGGCGATGCCTCATCCATGCGCTCGCAGGGCGTGAGTTCTCCTCCAATTGCCAGCCTGCATGCACCGATGCGGAGAATGCGTCCGCGCATGTAGGGCAGCTCAATTCCGCTGATGAGAATGTTGGCGCGGCGTGCGGCCGGACCGGGATCCTCGGCGATCGTGGAAACCGCTTCGTTCCACGCTTCCCGGGCGAGCAACGTCACCTGTCGCCGCCGGCTGCGGTCCACGCTCCCGGCCATCCCTTTGCCGGCGACGAGTGTTGCTTCGCGCAGCTGGTCCATTCGTCCGCGATGTGCGCGTTTGCTCCAGAGACCTTCGACGCGGCCGGCCATGAGAGATTTATGGTTGTGCTCGAAACCTGCGTCGGGTCCAATTCGATATGCAGGGGGGCGATCGGGCACAGACCGGGGTCCGTCCCGGGTCCATTTAAGGTCCGTCCCCCTTGGCCAGGCACGTACTTTGCATTATAAAGTACTTGTCCTATGTTGTCATGAGACTTCTACCTTCTCCCCGACATGAACAAGCGCGCCGCTCGAACCCGTCAGCTCCGGTTCTCCTGGTTGGACTTCAAGGTCGGGCTTCGCATGCTCGCGCGATTCCCGGTACTCACCACGGTCGGAACGGTGGCGATCGCGGTCGCCATTGCGCTGGGATCCCTCTATTTCGAGGCGGTCAACAAATGGCAGCACCCGAAGCTGCCGATCCGTGACGCAAATCGGGTCATCTCGATCCGTAACTGGGACGCTGAGAGGGTCGACGTCGATGCCCGCGCGCTGAACGACTTCGCCACCTGGCGCGGACAGGCGAAAACGATCGAGCACATGGGTGCCGCGGTCCTCTTCACGCGCAACGTCCAGACGGAGGACCAGCGCGTCGAGCCGGTCAGCGGAGCTGAGATCAGCGCCAGCGCCTTCGCCATCATGGGAACGCCGCCTCTGCTCGGTCGCACGCTGACGGCGCAGGATGAACTGCCGTCGGCGGAACCGGTGGTCGTCATCGGCCACTCGTTATGGAGCACGCGCTTCGCGAGCGACCCTGACGTCCTCGGCAAGTCGGTGAAACTCGGGACCCTCACGGCCACCGTAGTCGGCGTGATGCCGGAGGGTTTCGGGTTCCCGGTGAACCAGCGGATCTGGACGCCTTTGCGCGTCGACGGTTCCCTGCTCGCTCCGCGAACGGGACCACCGGCTCTGGTCTTCGGCCGGCTGGTTCCCGGCGCATCCATGCAGGAAGCGCAGTCCGAACTCACCGTCATCGGCTCGCGTCTGGCCGCGGCGAGCCCCGAAACGCACCGCAACCTGAGTCCGCGTGTCACCGCGTACCAGAAGCCGCTCACCGCCGGCGGCGAGGCGATGATGATCCGGAACCTGCTCTATGCCGTCAACGGCATCTTCCTGATGCTGCTGGCCATCATGTGTACGAACGTCGCTACGCTCGTGTTTGCCCGGACCGCCACCCGGAGCTGGGAGATCTCGGTGCGGAACGCGCTCGGGGCGAGCCGTGGCCGCATCGTCACCCAGTTGTTCATCGAAGCGCTCGTGCTGACCGGTGGGGCGGCGATCCTCGGACTCCTGATCGCCCGCGTTTCGTTAGGCTTCGGAATGAGCCTGGTGACCGGCGACACGTTGCCTTTCTGGATCAACGACCACCTGTCGTTGCGGACGGTGTTGTACGCGGCGGTGCTGACCGTGTTCGGCGCGGCCATCGTCGGCGTCCTGCCGGCGCTGCGAGTGACGAAGACGAATTTGCAGGACGCGCTCCGCACGCACGCAGCCGGCTCGGGTCTCAAGTTCGGAGCCTTCTGGACCACGGTGATCGTCCTGCAGGTGGCGATCACGGTAGCCTTCCTCCCCATGGCCGCCGGTGGCGTGTACGAGTCGAATCGCTTCAACCAGCGGGCCGAAGGTATTGGTGCGGAACGGTACCTGACGGCGTCGATCGGCGTGGACCGCGAGGACTATGTCACTGATTCCGCGACCTTCCGTTCCCGTTCGCGCCAGCGCTTCGAGGAGTTGGAGCAACGGTTGCTCGCGGAGCCGGGCGTTGAACATGTTGCCTTCTCTGACCGGCTCCCGGTCGAGGACCAGTTCAAGTACGGCATCGAGGTCGACACCACGAACGGCGCGCCGGCGACGGGACTGCGAACGAGTACACTGGTTCACGTCTCCCGCGGGTTCTTTGGCGCATACGGAACGTCGGTGATTGCGGGGCGTGATTTCAGCCCGCTCGATTTCGACGTTGGCCGCGTGATGGTCGTGAACCAGTCGTTCGCGCGCAACGTGTTCGGCGGCCGGAATCCCGTTGGTCAACGCGTGCGCATCGTGGAAGGTGAGGTCAGCAGCGTTGGCGGCGAGACCTGGTACGAGGTGATCGGCATGGTGCGGGATTTCGGCTGGCAGTTACCTCGGCCCGAGGAACAGTCGGCGATGTACCTGCCGAGTCTTCCGGCACCGGCGGGCCGCGCCGGCAGCCTTGCTGTGCGCGTGCGCGATCCGGAGGTGTTCGCCGAGCGACTGCGTGCGGTGGCCGCCGAGGTGGATCCGAGCATCAGGCTGATGCAGGTCCGGCCGCTGGCGAACGCCGGCGGTGGTGAGGCGCAAACGAACTGGGCGCTCACGACGGTCGCCTGGCTGGTGTCGTTCATCGTGCTGATGCTTTCGGCGTCGGGCATTCACGCGCTGATGTCGTTCATCGTCGCGCGCCGGACCCGCGAGATCGGCATCCGCGCAGCGTTAGGCGCGCATCCGGGGCGGATCATCGCCGGTATCTTCGGGCGCGCCTTCCTGCAGGTGAGCGCGGGCCTGGTCGCCGGCAGCGCGCTGGTCATCTGGATCGGCGGGATGGGATCGATCCGTGATGTGCTGATCCTTCTGGCCGCCGATGGTATCATGCTCATCGCCGGGGTCACGGCGTGTTACGTGCCGCTGCGACGCGCGCTGCGTATCGATCCCACCGAAGCCCTCCGCGCCGAAGCCTGAGAAACGGGGTCAGACGCCATTTCCCACGAATGGCGTCTGACCCCGTTTTGGGGCAGTTTGGGGTCAGAC
>CAMPKM010000131.1 GCA_946887155.1 uncultured Gemmatimonadota bacterium | reverse complement strand
TTCGGGCCTGAGCCAGAACGGCATCCGCGCGCCACCGGCCGTGAAGGTCGAGCTCACGAGGCCGAACGCGATGCGCGATACCATCAAACCGAGCAGCGAACCGGCGCAGGACAGCACCAGCGCTTCGGCGAACAGTTGACCGATGATGCGCCCCCGGCTGGCGCCTAACGAAGCACGGACGGCGATCTCGGTGTGTCGCGCCGCGGTCCGCGCGTACACGAGGGTGGCCACGTTGACGCAGACCAGCACCAGGATGAGCGGGAAGACCAGCGGGAGAAAGCTCAGGTTCTCGCCTTCCGAGGCGATGCCGATGCCAAGGAGCCTTGGGACATTCACGATCTGCAGTTCCTGATCCGCGCGCAGCACGGGCTGTTCGGCAACCAGTCGGCGGCCGATGGTCGAGACCTCGGCCTGGGCGGCCTCGATCGTCATGCCTGGGGCCAGCCTGCCGACGATGGCGACGCCGCCACCGGTGCCGGGCGCAAACTGCGACGGTCCCAGCCGGAGCGGCGTCCAGACATCCTGCGAGACGGGGAAGGCGTAACCCTCGGGCATGACGCCGACGATCGCGTGAGGCTCGCCGCCCAGCCTGACGGTGACGCCGAGTATCGACGGGCTGGACTGGAAGCGCGTCTGCCAGAGTTCATGCGAGATGATGAGAACCCTGGCGTTGCCGACGACTTCGTCCGCTTCGATGAACGCGCGCCCGAGCATTGGTGCGACGCCCGTGACCGTGAATGCCGATGCCGTCATCTCGGCGGTGAACACTTCGCCACCGCTGCTGTCCGCGAGAATGAGGTTCCGCTCGGCCATGCGGAATGCGCCGACCGATTCCATGGTCTCGAGCGTCGCGCGCAGCGTGGCGTAATCGTGAGGCGTCGCGTTCGCCGCCGCACGTTCGCGCAGGTCCCAGGCGCGTATGCCGACGATGCGCTCGCCGCCGGGGAGGGGCAGCACCGGACGCATCGCCAGTTCGACCATCGTGAACATGAACGTCGCGATGGCCACGGCCATGCCCATGCCCACGACGCCGACGATGGTCAGGCCCGGGTATTTCCGGAGCACGCGCACGCCGAGCCTGAGATCGAGGGCGAGGCCGCTGAACCAGCTGACCCCGCGGCCGTCGCGTAATGCTTCCCGGTGCGACTCGGCCGGGCCGAACGCGACGAGGGCGCGGCGGCGTGCCTCGTCAGGCATGAGCTGCTCTTCGCGCATGAGCCGCTGCGCTTCCATGTCGACGTGGAACGCAAATTCCCGGTTCATGCGCGAATCGGTGGCGCGCCGGCCGGCCAGGAGGCGAGCGCGCGTGATGGCGCCGTGGATCCAGCTCACGTGATCTGCCGGTCAGGTGGCGCGCAGGACGGCCTCGAGGCCGGCCGAAAAGGCGCGCCAGGCGTCGACCTCCGAGCCCAACGCGCGACGCCCGCTGGCGGTGATGCGGTAGAAGCGGGCCTGCCGATTGTTATCGGTAACCCCCCAGGCACTGGTGATCAGGCCCGACTTTTCCATCCGTTGCAGGGCAGGGTAGAGCGACCCCTGGTTGACCTCCAGCATGCCCTCGGAGAACTGCTGGATGCGCTGGCTGATGCCCCACCCGTGCATCGGGGTGAGGGAGAGGGTCTTCAGGACCAGCAGGTCCAACGACCCGCGCAGGGCATCAGTCGGCGGTTTGGGCGGCACGGCAGCTCCGGATCGGTGTTCCTGTCGCTTTCGACAGAAGAGTGTGTCACCGTTCTGTAGCTGTCAAGAGAAGGGATGCGTTTCCGTCAGCGCAGCCGCCACCCGGCAAGGAAGGCGTCTTCCGCCCCGGAGTGGTGCCGCAGGAAGGAAGCCGCGTTGGTCGGGAAGTCGGTGGACCCGGTGACGCCGCCGGTATATGCCGTATTTCGCGTGGCGTCAAACGCGACCGCCCGCGCGAAGTCGTCGGATCCACCGCCGATAAACGTGGCGCGTACACTCCCCAATCCGGGCGGTAGCAGCGCTACGAACCCATCCTGGCTTCCGGCCTTCACGGCCTGCGGAGCATCCGTGAGTCCGGGGAAATCGCTGCTGAAGGTTCCGCCGGACACGACGACGTTGCCGTCGCCATCGAAGCCGAGTCCTTGCGCCTCGTCATTGCCACTGCCGCCGAGATACGTTGACGCGAGGAGCTGTCCCCCATCGGAGGAAATCCGGGCGACGAACGCGTCGGAGTTCCCGGACAACGTTCGCCGCAGGGCGCCACTCGTCGTGGGCAGGTTTGACGATGTCGTACGTGCGGCAAGGTATGATTCGCCACCAGGCGTGACCCACAGGTTATGCGTTTCTCCACCGTCCCTTCCGCTGCCGCCAAAGTAGGTGGCGAATATCAGGGACCCCTGTGGAGAGAACTTCGAGAGGTGCTGGTCAACGTCTCCACCAGGATGCGGCTGCATGGCGCCGGAGGTCACCGGCGCGTCCGCCGAGGACAGGCTCTGCAGGTAATACACGTTCCCGGAGGCATCTAACCTGACGCTGGGCGCCTCCCCGTCGTGGCCCGAGCCGCCCACGTACGTGCACCAGCGGATGATCGTCGCCGCGGCGTCGAGCCGGCAAACGGCGCCGTCGCTCGACCCACGATGGTTGGCCTGATACGCCGCCGGCGTTATGTGTGGGAATGACGCCTTCGCGATGGAAACCGCGAGATGGACGTCGCCGTTCTGGCCGACGACAATGTCCCGCAGGAATTCGTCGGCCGGGCCGCCGAAGTACGTCGCCCACACCAGCGACGTACCGTCCAGCGACAGCTTGGCGATGAACCCATCCTGCTTTCCGTAAGTCGCGGAGACCACGTTGTCTCCCGCAAAGCCAGGCTGGATCACGCCCGCCGTGGTGGGGAAGCCGCTCCCGGCCCGCCCGCCGACATAGACGCCGCTGGCGTCCACCTCGAGCGCGTACGCTCGATCGTAATTGCCTCCGCCGAGGAGCGTCGACCAGAGGAGCTGGCCGCCGGCGGAAATTTTCATGACGAACACGTCCCAGTTGCCCTGGGAACCTGTCGAGGTGGACGACTGCCCCTGCCCGAACGACCGCTGGAAAGCGTTAGGCGTGGTGGGAAAATTCGGGTCCGAGGTGCCGCCGGTGACGTAGATGTTGCCCGTGGCATCGACCGCGACGTCGCGGACCTGGTTGAAGGCGGTGCTCTGCGATCCGTTCAGGAACGTGAGAACGGAAAAGCCCGGCGACGGATTTTCCGGCGGATTGCCGGGAGGATTGACCGGAGGATTCCCGTTCGTGGGCGGGTCAACGATGTCATCGGAGCTGCACGCTATCAGGCAGCAGAACAACGCCGGGAAGAGAGCCAGTGTTCGGAGCATCAGCGCGCCTGGTCGGTATGGACGAATGCTATCAGGGCATGGACAGACCCACTACCCGTCTGACACCTGAGCGGTTCGCCCCCACCGAAATTGTCCGCCAGCGTTGCGGTCGAGCCAGCCGAGGAGCCGGCCGGCATGTGACCGTCGTCACTGAGCGTGATATCAGCCGTCGCGCGAGTAGTCGGAGATGCGGACCGGATCTGGGGCGCGCGATGAACTCATCGCCGGCATCATGTTCGCCTCGGCCAGCACTTTCTGCTGGTAGCGCTGGGATTCGCCAACGCGTTCGATCTCGATGGCAATGGCGTCGACGGCCTGTTCGAGGCGCTCCATCCGGGCGTCGTTTTCTGGCGAAGGCCGCGCCGTGTCCTTTCGTCGAGCGCGCCGCCACATGAGTCTCGTCATGCCGATGGCCAGCGGCAGGAGAAAGAACAGCGAGAACGAGACGCCGATTGCGATCTGCGCATCTTCGCTCATGCCCTCGAATCCACGGTCGGGCTGGGCGACGAGTGGGGTGCCGTTGTCCACGGTCAGGCCGGTTCGCAGCATGCGGCCGGATTCTTCCATGTCGCGCTCGATGGCAACGATACGCTGATCGAGGAGCTGGATCTGGCCCAGGTAGCCCTGCTGGGCGGCGGCCGGCGCTTCGTTCATCTCCTCGATCATGTTGTTCCGGCGATCCATGGCCGAGGTCAGCTGGCTGGAGATGTCGCTGCGGCGTTCGCGAATCGCGTCCATCTCGCGATTCGTAAGGGGACGCATGGGGAGGTCCGCCCGGGGGGTGATGATTTGCACGCCCCCGGTTGGTGACGTCTCGATTCTGACTTCCTGCGGCTGTTGCATAGCCTGTCCTACGTAAAGGAGGCCCTGCGGGTTACATGCTAGTCAGACGGGTTCCCCGGCAGGAGAGGTTCCAGTTCGGGTGATGAGGCGCCGTTTTCACCGCACAAAGCGTACTTGGTTTCACCCGAATGGTACATGGCGACACCGGCTGCTTCGCCGCGCTTGTTGAGGACAAAAAACCGGATGTTGAAGTTCGGGTTGCCGCCGCTGTTGAGCAGACGGCGTTCCACCGTGTTGGCCTTGATGCGCCGGAGTGCCTCCATGCCCGCGTCCTTCGGTGCCATGCCTCGCCGCATCGACTCCACGATCAGGAAGGAGCTGAGGTTGAACAGGTTCGCCTCTCCGCGCCCGGTCGATCCGGCGGCGCCGACATCGTTGTCGACATAGAGCCCGGCGCCCAGTATCGGAGAGTCGCCGACGCGTCCGGGGATTTTCCAGGCCAGGCCGCTCGTGGTCGTGACGCCGCAGATGTCCCCGTTAGGCCCGATGCCGTTGCAGTTGATGGTTCCCCAGAAGCTTCCTTCCGGGATCAGCCCGTCGCGGACCATGGAGAGTCCCGCCTGGAGGGCCCGATCGGCGAAACCGGGATCGCGCTCGTGAGGCGGTGGGCGGCGAGGCGGCCCATTCGGGTCGAGCCAGTGATCGGGATCGAGCCGGCGACGCCACTCCAGCCAGAGCTGGCGGGAGCGGGCGGTATTGAGGTCTTCCTCGATGCCGACGCCCATGGCGCGGGCGAATTCCCGGGCCCCCTGGCCGGCGAGCAGGTGGTGGTCGGTATGGTCGGCCACCATCCGCGCCACGATGGAAGGCGTGCGCACGCCTTCGATGGCGGCGACGGCACCGGCCCGCTTCTTCGGGCCATGCATGCAGGAGGCATCGAGCTGGATGACGCCGTCAGCGTTAGGCAGCGACCCGTAGCCGACGCCGGTTTCCTCCGGGTCCAGCTCGGGGATGTTGACGCCCTCGATCAGCGCGTCGAGGACATCCTTGCCTTCCGTCATGCGCCTGAACGCGCGCTCGACGGCGTTGTCCGTACCGCCGTTGCGGTGGCTGAAGCCGGAGAAGTCCGAGATGACAACGGGTTTGACGGTCCGCGTCTGGATGGCCGGAGCCGGAAAGGCGGTCTCCGCCGTGCCCGGCAGGACCGCGCCTAACGCGACGGCCGTCGACGTGTGTTTCAGGAATCCGCGTCGATTCATCGGTGCGTTAATCATGATGGCTCCTGTCGTTACTGGGTTCGTCCAGTGGTTGAACCGCAGAGGCAGATGGGGCAAGGGCACGGGGCACGGGGCAAAAGCCGCGGCACAGTCGTAAAGGAAGAATCTACGCATTGCTTGATACAGAAGCCCCTGGCCGATCCTGTGGCACCCTCGAGACTCACGCCGACGGAACTACGACGTCTCGAATACACTCGATTCATTCGCGTTCATGCGCGGTGACTCGCAGTTCCCGGCTGTTGACCGGCCGCGACCATCCGGAACATCTCAGCCCGCGGCAGACTATCGCCCCCTGGACGTCCAGATCATTACCAGCACGACTCTATTGCCCCGGCTCCGCGACAGCGTCCGCTTGCTGAACGAACCTCGGCCCCGCTCACCGCCGGAGAATATGGGGCCTTCGATCCCGGGGACCACGCCGCCATCGGTCTGCAGGCTGTTCGACGGATACACTTCAATGCCCTGGATGTCCATGTCGTTCATCTTGATGTCCTGTAGCTGCAGCCTTGGCTGCGGCTTGCCGTCGATGTAGATCCTGGCGCTCGCGCCCATCAGGATGATGCCGCGCGAAAGAACCGAGTGGGCGAACCGGAGCCCATCCCGCAGGTCCTTCGCGTCCTGATCGAGTTCATGGGCGGAGACAAACGTGGCTGGACTGCGGGCGTACAGGAACCGGCGGCTGATCTGCCGTAGCTGGTCCTGCTCACGGAACTGGTAATCGGCATACAACGAGTCGAGCGTAAACGTCAATTCGATGCCACCCTCCGGTGGAATCGTGACCGGCACCATGGCCGTTGCATAACGATCGAGCGTGACGAGGACCGTATGCGATCCCACGGCGAGCTGCGGGACGCTGAAACTCCCGTTGTTTTCGGACTTCACCCGGAACGGCTCGTTGAGCACCTCGATGGTCGCACCCCGCAACGCACGTGGCTCGTGGGGCAGCAACTCGATGCCCCGCGTCACGACCGTGCCATGCAGCCCCGGCCTGGACACGCGCACCGCGACGGTCGCGAGCGGAATGGCCACGCTCTGGAGCGTGATGTTCAGTTCCAGGGCGGATCCAGTGACGTCGATCGTGCGGGACTGTGGCCGGTAGCCGATGCGGACGACGCGGACTTCGAACCGACCGGTGGGCACCGTGATGCGATAGGTGCCGTCAGCGCCTGTCCTCGTGCGAAGACTCAGGGAATCTGGATCAACGACTACCAGCACTTCCCGGACCGGCGCACCGGCTTCGTCGCGTATGGCACCCGACACCGTCGCCGTCCCCTGTGCACCGAGAACGGTAAGCGTGGCGGTACTCAGGCTGAGTCCCAGCGACAACGCGATCACTCGCATCGAGTCTCCCGTGAGGACGCCCAAGCTACCCAGCCTCGTGCACGTCGTTCCTTGAAGGACCGATCGCTCGCGTGTCTTGTGCTCCCAGATCCCCAAAGTTCGATTCTGTTATCCGCCATCTGCCATCGCTTTCCTTACATGCATCCGCTCAACGCAAAGTACGCCTCGGCCGGCACGATCCCGCCAGGCACCGACATCGGCCATGTGCACCTGAAGGTGTCCAGCATTGACAAGGCGCTCGAGTTCTACTGCGGCGTGCTGGGATTCGAACTGATGGCGATGTACGGGGACTCCGCCGCCTTTGTCTCCGCGGGTGGCTACCACCATCATATCGGGCTGAATACGTGGCACAGTCGCGACGCGGGTCCGCCGCCGGCCCGCTCGACGGGTCTCTATCACGTCGCCATCCGGTTTCCGACACGAAAGGATCTGGCCAACATCCTCAAGCGACTCGTTGACAGCGGCATCCCGCTCCAGGGCGCCAGCGATCACGGCGTCAGCGAGGCGATTTATCTCGCCGATCCGGACCGGAACGGCATCGAGTTGTATCGCGACCGCCCGCGCGACGAGTGGCCAATGAACCCCGACGGCACGTTGCACATGACGACCGAGGCCCTCGATCTCGAGGCGCTGTTGCGCGAAGCCGACTGATAGCGGCGCGTGCCTGCGAGGCACGGGTGTGCACC
>CAMPKM010000130.1 GCA_946887155.1 uncultured Gemmatimonadota bacterium | reverse complement strand
ATTCCCGATTCCCGATTCCCGATTCCCGATTCCCGATTCCCGATTCCCGATTCCCGACCATGCTCCCCCTTCGCGCCGCGATCAAGTCGCTGAGAGGCAATCCGGGATTCGCCACGGTCTCGATCCTGTCCCTGGCGCTCGCGTTAGGTCTCGTTGCCGCGGTGTTTGGGGTCGTCGACGCGCTCCGGAATCCGGTCACAGCAACATTCGAACCGGAACGGCTCTTCCACGTCAGGATGAAAGGCGAGGGCGCCGCCGGGCGAATTACCGCCGCTCACCACATGGAAGCCCTTGAGCGAAATGTTCGCTCCAGTGAAAGCATCGCCTACCAGAGCTTTGCACGCGGCGACGAACTCATGTCGCGAGGTGTTCGTCTCACCGCGAGCGGGGAATTGGTCAGCGGAAACTACTTCAGCGTGCTGGGAGTCAGGCCGGTCGCCGGTCGCCTGTTCAGTCCAACGCTTGCCGACGAAGACGCCGCTGGCAGTGTCGTCATCTCCGAGCGAGTCTGGCGGTCGCTATTCGACGCCGAGCCACGGCTCGACCGGATCGCGGTCACGATTCAGGGTGAGACGGAGGGCCGGAGGGTTCAGGTCATCGGTGTCGTGCCTGACGCATTTTCGGCGGAAACACATGCCAACTACTGGCTGGCGCTGCCTTCCAACCTGAAAGCTCGCTTCGCGACCGAACGATACCTGCAGGTCGTGGTGCGGCTGCGTCGGGGCGCGACGATCGAATCGCTCAACGCGGACTTCAAGTCCGTCACGGATTACCTCACGAGGGTGCACGGCCAGGGTCGCATTGGATTCGTGTACACCGCCCTACCGATGACGCGCGACCCGCTGCGTATCGACGAAATGATCTGGCTGCTCGTCGGCGCGGCGATCGCGGTCCTGGTCGTTGCCTGCTCCAACCTGGCCAACCTGGTGCTTGCGCGAGGACTCGCGCGGCAACGCGACATGGCCGTCCGGCTTTCACTGGGCGCGCGGCGGCGGGACATCGTGAACAGTGTGCTCGCCGAATGCCTCGTCGTTGCGCTCGCCGGTGCGGCATTGGGCATCCTCGCGAGCACGTGGGGCTGGTCCCTCGTTCGCGGAACCTTCCCGGAACACATCCCGACCGGCGGATTTGCGGTCGAGATGAACTGGCGCGTGGTGGCGATGTCGTCAGGCGCAGCCGCGATCTCGGCCCTGCTGTTCGGATTGCTGCCGGCATTGCGTTTGTCGGACGTGAAGCTGGCTGCGCACCTGAAGGAGAACTCCGGCGCCAACACGGCACGCCGTCGCACTCGCTTTCCGGTGCTGGTGATCGGCCAGGTGGCACTATCACTGGCAATGCTCACCGGCGTCGCGCTGCTGCTTCGTGCGTCTCAGCAGGTCAGTTCCTTCCGGTTCGGGTTTGATCCCGCGAGGCTTCTGGCGGTGAATGTTGGAGTTCGAAGCCCGACGGACACCAGCGAGGCATCGCGGCTCGCCATGTACGCGGCAACCGAGACACGGCTGCGCGTCTACCCGGAGACGGAATCGGTTGCGTGGGAGTCAGGCGTCAGCATCATGCGTGCGCCCGTGTTCACCGGGTTACGCGCTGACGGGTCCACACGTGAGCTGCCAAAGAAGGCCTATGCGTACGTCAGTCCGAACTACTTGAGAACCATCGGTATTCCGGTCATTCGAGGGCGCGATTTCGAGGACCGCGATGCGTTCAGCGAAGGCGTCCTGGTCATCGATTCGGTGACCGCGCTGAAGATCTGGGGAAGCGAGGATCCGATAGGAAAGCTCGCGAAGTTCGGGTTCACGGATCGCATCCAGCCCTGGTTCCGGGTCATCGGCGTCACCGGCTCCATCCGCAATGAGCTCCCGACCGGGGAAGGCGCACCACCGACCCCCAAGGTTTACATGGTAGGCAAGACGGCGTACCGCTCGCCGGTCGAAGCAGGCGTTCGTCCGCTGATCTCTGGTGTTCCGACGCGACAGTTCATCGTGCGCGCGAAGAAGGGTGATATCGCGCAGTTGCGAGCACGGATCCCCGGCGACCTTCGCGCCGTGCTCCCGCCCCGTGGCGCCGTCACCATCTTCGGATTCGACGACCAGCGACAGGACCTGATCAGGAAACAGCGCTTGCTGGCAACGGTCTTCGGCGCGTTCGGGATACTGGCGCTGTCGTTATGCGCGGTCGGGCTGTACAGCGTGCTCTCGTACACTGTCACCCAACGCATGCGCGAACACGGTATTCGGGTGGCGCTTGGCGCCACCAGTCGACAGATCTTTGCCGACGTCCTGCACGACGGGGCGATACTGGTGATCGCCGGCACCGCCGTCGGTGGGTTTGTCACGCTCTGGACCAACAAGTTTGTCGATCCCTACATCGGCATGATGTACCACATCGATGTCTGGGCACTGGTCGCAGCCGAGGCGGTGCTCATCGGCGTTGCACTGCTCGCAATGCTTCGGCCGGCGTTGCGAGCGACCCGGACCGACCCCGTCGAGGTCCTTCGCTCCGCCTAGCTACCGGTAAAGGGATGGTCGTAAATTTGCCACGCGACCCCACCCCGGATACCCGTTGGCCGTCATCGACCGCGACATGAAGGAGCTGTACTACATCCCGCTCGTTGGACAGTTCGTGAAGCGCGCGATCACGACTCAACCGTTCAATTCCGGGAACCCGGTCCCCTTGCGCCGGACCTTCCCCGTAGCGGCACCGGTCACGCCCCGAGCCTCCGACGTGCTGCGGGATGGTCGAGTGCTGGGTGTCGTGGCACAGTCGTCCACCGACCCGCAACGCACGACCGGCGTCATTCCGATGAGCGTCACGACGGCAGCGGTCATCGTCGTGCTGAACTGGTTCGACGACCTGAAGGCGAAAGTGAAGCCGCATTGATGCCTGACGATTGAATGGAGTACTGATGACGACTCGCCGTGACCTCCTCAAGTCCGCCGCCGCGGCCAGCGCCGGTCTCGCGCTCACCCATCTTGGCGTCGACGAAGCCACCGCCGGAACGCTGCTCGAGTCAGGATTCACGACTCACGCTTCACTTGCCGACACGATGGCCGGCGTCCCGTTCGAGCAACGCGACACCGTTCGCATCGGCATCGTCGGGACCGGCCTGCGTGGACGGAGCCTGCTGAACGAATGGCTGGGCGTCGACAATGTCCGCATCACCGCGCTCTGCGACATCGTTCCGGCAAAGGTCGAACAGGCGAAGCAGATGATGAAACGCGCCGGTCACAACTACGAGCCGGCCGTGTTCACCAGCGGCGATCGCGCGTTCGAGGAACTCGTCAGGCGGGACGACATCGACCTCGTCTACACCGCCACACCCTGGCCCCTCCATGTTCCCGTGTGCCTGGCGGCCATGAGTGCCGGGAAGCACGCCGCGACCGAAGTCCCGGCTGCCTACACCATCGACGATTGCTGGAAGCTCGTCGACACCTCGGAACGAACGCGGCGGCACTGCATGCTGCTCGAGAACTGCAACTATGGTTACAACGAGCTGCTCGTCCTGCAGATGGTGCGCGCCGGCCTGTTCGGCGAGATCAAGGCCGGCGGCGCGGCCTACAACCACGACCTGCGTTCCATCCTCTGGGAAACGAAGGACGAAGGGCTCTGGCGCCGCGATGCGCACACGAAGCGGAACGGCAACCTGTACCCGACGCACGGCCTCGGCCCGGTCGCCCTCTATATGGACGTGAACCGGGGCGACCGGTTCGACTTCCTCGTCTCGATGAGCACGGAGGAATTCGGCCTGAGCGAATGGCGTGAGGCCCACGAGCCGAAGGAGTCACCGCGCTGGCGCGAGCAGTACGTGAATGGTGACTTGAATCGATCGCTCATTCGGACGGCAAAGGGCCGCGTCATCCTGCTGGAGCACGACGTTACCAGCCCGCGCCCCTACAGCCGGATCAACAGCGTGCAGGGGACGAAGGGCATTTTCGAGGACTACCCGCCACGGATCTATTTCGACAGCCCGCAGCCCAACCATCGCTGGACGGCAATCGACGAATACCGCGCCGAGCACGAACATCCGCTCTGGCGCACGTTAGGCGACAAGGCACGCAGCGGAGGGCACGGCGGCATGGATTACGTGATGGCGTGGCGCCTGGTGCAGTGCATGCGGGAGGGACTGCCGCCCGACATGGACGTGTACGATGCCGCCGCCTGGAGCGCACCGGGTCCCCTCTCCGAGCGTTCGGTTGCAAATCGCGGAAGGTCGGTTGATTTTCCGGACTTCACGCGGGGAAAGTGGCGTGATTCACGACGAACCCTCTGATCCCGATTGCAGATGAAGGAGTGTCCACGATGCCGCGGCAGGATGTCCGAAGGATTTGTCCTCGACCGCGGCGACGCCAACGCGCAGATGCAGCAGAAGTGGGTCGAGGGCGAACCGGTCAAGAGCTTCTGGCTCGGCCTCAAGACGAGAGGGCGCGAGGCGTACCAGGTCATTACCTATCGCTGCGATCGGTGCGGATACCTGGAATCGTACGCCAACGCCGTGGTCGAATGACGACTGGTCATGAAGAAGGGTTCTGAAGACAACCCGATCTTCTTCAAGGGCCCGGCGGACTATCGCAAGTGGCTGGAGAAGAACCACACCTCGGCGAAAGAGCTCTGGATCGGCTTCTACAGAAAGGCCACGGGTAAGCCGAGCCTGACGTGGGAGCAGACTGTCGATGAGTCGTTATGCTTCGGTTGGATCGACGGCATCCGGAAAAGCATCGACGCTGAGTCCTTCAAGCAGCGCGTCACGCCCCGGCGGCCGACGAGCATCTGGAGTCAGGTCAACATCCGGAAGATCGGTGAGCTGACCGTCGCCGGACGTATGACCGACGCCGGCCGCGCCGTGTTCGAAAAGCGCGACCGCACGAAAGCGTACTCGTTCGAGAATCGGTCCATCGCGGAACTCGGCCCCGACGCCGTGAAGAAGTTCCGGGCCAATCGGAAGGCGTGGTCTTTCTGGGAATCGCAACCTGCCGGCTACAAACGCCTCGCTTCGTGGTACGTCATCAGCGCGAAACAGGACGCCACACGCCAGCGCCGGCTCGAGGAGGTCATCGCTGACTCCGCGGCCGGCCGGCGCATTGGACTGCTGGCGCCGAGGAAAAAGGACAACAACGGATTTCGCGAATAGTTCTGGGGGGGTACCACCTTCAACGTCGACTCGGGTCTTCGTCGCGCAATCCGCCGTTTTTGCGGCATCCGCGACTCAGGCCTTATTTCCCTTCGACTCGTCCGCTCAAAAACCAAGAAAATCCAAGGTCGCGAATCCCGCGAAAACCACGGATTTCGCGAATAGTTCTGGGAGGAGTACCACCTTCAACGTCGACCCGGGTTTCTTCGCGCAATCCGCCGCTTTCGCGGCATCTGCGGCTCAGGTTTCATGGCCTTTCGGCGTTGCTCAAAAACCAAAAACTTGGGTCGCGGATACCGCGACAACAACGAATTTCGCGAATAGTTCTGGGGGGGGTACCACCTTCAACGTCGACCCGGGTCTTCGTCGCGCAATCCGCCGTCTTTGCGGCATCCGCGACTCAGGCTTTATTCCCCTTCGACTCGTCCGCTCAAGGACCAAGAAAAAGCCAAGGTCGCGGATCCCGCGACTAAGGCCTGATCGTCACGCCGATGGTGAACAAAAGGTCCGATTGACTCTGGTCCTGTGGACTGAATCCACGCAGTGGAATCTTTGCCTGGTCGAACGCGCTGGGCAGGAATCGGACCTCACCAGCGACCTCGAACACTCCGGATCCACCGCGGAACCCGGCGCCGATGTCACCAGTGAGTGCGACAGAAGACGAGGCGCCATTCGTCGAAAAGCTGTAAGCCTTCACCCCGCCGCCTAACCGGAGCGTGGGACGGAGCGCGGCGAACCAGTCGGTCTCGATCACCAGGCCCGCGGTGCCAAGAATTACCGTCGCGGCGCTGGAGCCCGGTCCGGCCGAGACGCTGAGATTGGCGCCGTGCTCCAGTGTCGAGAACGAACCGGCGACGGTCGCGTAAATCGAGCCGAACGAAAACATCGAGTTCTGGATGTCGAGGCCGAACGTTGGACCGGCGCTCAGGCGGGTGTCGCTGATCCCCTGCGGATCGACCACCACCGCGCTTCCATGCACCAGCGCCCCGGAGATCGCGGTGATACGGGTCGAGCCGCCCGTCGATGCCTGCGCCTCGACCGCCGTGCTGAACACCACGAGAGTCGACATCGGCAGGAGCACCTGCATAACGCGGCGTTTGCCGATCGCCATCGCGTTCATGATCATGATTTCCTCAGTTGATGGTGATCGTGGTGGTAACGACGTTCCCCACACCGGCGCCTGTGATGCGCAAGGTGCGGGCGCCCCCCGCTCCGGTGATGTTCACGTTGAACGTGGCCGTACCCGCCGACGAGTTGACGGTGAGTCCCGTTCCGCCAGCGGTGAGTGTTCCGGCCCCACTGGCCAGCGAGATCGTCAGGGAGAGGCCGGTGACCGGCGACAGGGTCCCCGCGGCATCACGCAGTTGGAACGTGACATTGAAATTTGCGCCGGAATTCGCGTTGGCCGGTGGTTGCTGCGTGATGACGACCTGCGTGGCTGCCGACGCCGAGAAGGTCACCGGATTTCCGGTGAGGCCGGTCGCTACCGCGGTGGCCGTGAGCGTCTGCGTGGCGGTGCCACCTAACGTCCAGCCGCCGACGGTTGCTACGCCGGTCGCATCGGTCACCTTGGTGGCGCCCTGGACGCTGCCGCCGCCGGCTGTCACGGCGAAGTTGATCGTTACCCCCGACACGCCCTGGCCATTGGCGTCCGTCACGCGGACCGAAGGCGCGGTCGTGCCCGGCGTCCCCTGCACCGCGGCGGGGTTGTTTCCGGCAAAGATGGCGATCCCCGCCGGCGTTCCGGTCGTCGTCGCGGTGAACGTGACGCTCGGCAGGCCGGTCGAAGTCGCTACGACGGTATTCGCTCCGGCGACGGCCCCGAAGGTCCATGACGTCACCGTGGCAACGCCATTGGCATTGGTGGTCTGGTTCGCTCCCTGCAGCACGCCCGATCCGGCGGTCACCGCAAACGTCACGGCCACGCCGCTGACGGGATTGCCTAACGCATCGCGCACGACCACCGAAGGCGGGCTGGTCGCCTGCTGGCCGGCGGCGCCGGTCTGGGTGACGAGCGAAACCGGCTGCATCGAGATGGCGGTGCCGCCTGACGCCGTCGCCGTGAAGGTGACCGGCGCCAGCGTACCGGCCGTCGCCGTCAGCGTGTTGGTGCCCGGGGTGGGGCCGAGTATCCAGGCTCCGACGGTCGCGCTACCGTCAGCGCCCGTCGTGACGCTGGCGACGACCGCTGAACCACCGCCGGTAGCAACCGCAAAGTTCACCACCACTCCCGCGACGCCATTTCCGCCACTGTCGAGTACACGGACCTGCGGCGCAATCGGGACTGGCCGATTGACCGCTGC
>CAMPKM010000129.1 GCA_946887155.1 uncultured Gemmatimonadota bacterium | reverse complement strand
ATCGGGCAGAGGGACTGCACGCCGAACGTTCGCCGCAACGAATACGGACGGATGAACACGCTCGAGTCGGTCACCGGGAGCGTCGCCACGTTTTCATAGAAGTCGGTGGCCTTGTTGTCCTGGAACAGGTACTGCTCGACGTTGGACACGTAGTACGCGCTGACGGTCGCGTTACGCTCCTGAAGCCAGGCGCCGATCGCACGGATCGTCTTGGGACCACCAAAATCGCCCGACACCGGAACGATGAGGTTTCTGGCGTGAAGAGTCTTCACGACCCGGTAGTTCTCTTCAGTGGACAGGAAGCTGCGCGGCACGCCCGCCGCGTCGTTGGAATATCCGGTCAGGTCGGCGAACGTCGTGCCGTTGCCGGAACCGCCGCCCGGCGATCCACGCGTTGAAATCACCGGTCCGTACCCGAAGAAATTGTCGTACACCCACTTCAACTGGTCCGTCTCGTCCTGCGTGAACGTGAAACCGCGCGTCTTCGTCAGCAGGTCCACGATCTTGGCGTAATTGGCGCGATACATCCCGCTGTCCGACGGGACATTCCAGTACGCTTCCCAGACTTTCTGGATGGGGGTCGTCGAATCGAGCGCCGTTGGCCTGGGCTTCGAGAACAGCAGCGAGATGAACTCAGCGCGATCGTCGGCAAGCTCGAAGACTGCCTTGAACATCAGGTGCTGCATCACCGCCTGACGACGGATGTCCACGATGAACGCCATCTGCGGCCGGATCGCGGCGATGTAGGTCAGGTTCTGCTCCGGCCCGACGCCCATGTACACGCCGCCCCGCGTCCCCCGCTCGCGCAACATGGTGAAGAGCTGTCCGATTTCCCGTTCGTTCGACGTGAAGTTGTCGGCGATCCGGAAATACCCGCCGGGTTCGGAGATCGCCGAGACCAGTGCCCAGTACTCGGCGTCGCTCAGGCGCTCCGGAAGCCGGGCCTCGCTCTGGGCCGACGCCGGCGCGGCGAGAACGCTGAGCAGAGCGCTCGAGTAGGCGAGCCGGCCGGCCTTCACCAGCCAACGACGTGTGTCCTGCCTCGTCATGCCCGGATGCCTCGGTGGAGGATGCTAGCGGAGAATGTAGTCCACAGTCGATACGACACGCACGACCTTCGAGACCTGACTCCCCTCGCTGATGCCTTGTGCCTGGTCCCGGGGGAGGATTTCGAATACGCCCTGGTTTGCCCGGCGGATTCCCGCCAGCCCAGTACGCGAGTCCGCCGCGAACTGTTCGGCGGCCTCTCGTGCGCGCGCCGTCGCCTCCGCAATCATCGCGGGCTTCAGGTCGCTCAGCCCGCGGAACACGAACGTCGGCCCCCCGCCCCCCCGGAACTCGTCGCCCGACGAAAACACCACGCCCGCGCTCACCAGGTCACCGACGCGTTGGGACGCGGCATGAACACGCGCCGGCTCATCCGAGCGGACGACCACCACCTGGCGGATGATGTACCGGTTGCTGGCTTCACCGGCCTGCCGGTATTCGTTCGCCAGCGCGTCCACGACACCGAAGTCCTGCAGCGTCACCTGCGTCGTGTCGATCTGGTTACGGACGAGGAAACGGAAGATTTCCTGTACGTTCGATTGCAACCGAGTTTGCGCACGACCGAGGTCGTTGTCGGCGACCACGAGGCGAAGTGGCCAGATGGCCAGGTCGGCAACGACTTCGCGTTCCGAGATTCCTTTCACCGTCACATAACGATCGCCAAGCCGCGCCCGAACTATCCCGTTACCGGCGAAAAAGCCGGCAAGGACGATGGCTATTGAGACTATTGCAATTCTTGGTATCCAGAGATCCTTCACTTCTCGTTACCTCTCAGGGACGATGCAGCGGGTAGTGCTTGAACACGGAAAACGCTGATTTACGGATTGTCACGGCACTGCATTGGTGAGAACCTGGACACCACCGGACCGCTGAAGCTCCCAGCACAAGGTGGTGTCCAGGTTCTCACCAAAGCAGTACCCGTGGCCATCCGTCATCGGTGTTCCCCGCGTTCCTGCAGTATCTGTCGTTATCGTTACACCCAAAAAAGGGAAACGGTTATGACCGTCTTTCAACGGACAACCGACAGTTACCAGGCGGGGGCCCGTACCCTCTCCGGCGAATATTACCGCTCGGCGGAAATCTTCGAACGGGAGCAGGAGCAGGTCTTTGCGCGCCACTGGATCTGCGTGGGGCGCGCCAGGGATTTCGTACAACCGGGATCTTACCGCCTGGCCGCGATTGCCGGGGAAAGCCTGATCATCGTTCGCGATCGGTCAGGGGAAATCCGCGCGCACTACAACGTCTGCCGGCACCGGGGCACGCGGTTGTGCACTGCATCACAGGGAACGTTGTCCGAAACGATCCAGTGCCCCTATCACGCGTGGACGTATCGGCTCGATGGTCGGCTGATCGGCGCGCCCCACATGGCCGGAACTCCCGATTTCGACATCGCCGACTATCCACTTCACTCGGCGGCGATCAGTGAGTGGGAAGGCTTCCTGTTCGTCAACCTCGGCGCCAATCCTGAACCGCTCGCCGAAGCATTTGCGCCGGTGCAGGGTCGCTTCACCCGCTTCCACCTGCCGTCGCTGGTCAGCGTTCGCCGGATCGATTACGACGTACGCGCGAACTGGAAGCTGATCATGCAGAACTACAGCGAGTGTCTCCACTGCCCGACGATTCACCCCGAACTGACGGCGAAGCTTCCCTATACCAGTGGCGCAAACGACCTGACCGAAGGCGCATTCCTTGGCGGGTACATGGAGATCAAGGCGCCACACGAAAGCGCGACCATCAGCGGCCGGGCCTGCGCCATCCCGTTAGGCGACCTGTCGCCTGACGACCGTTCACGGGCATTCTACTACACGCTGTTCCCGGCGATGATGCTGAGCCTGCACCCGGATTACGCCGTCTACTACACGGTCACCCCTCGCTCCGCGACCGAAAGCCTGGTTACCTGTGAGTGGATGGTCCATCCCGATGCGCCATCTCAACCGGGCTACAACATTGCCGACGCCGAGGAGTTCTGGGATCGCACGAACCGGCAGGACTGGCACATCTGCGAACAGAGCCAGCTGGGCGTGATGTCACGCGTGTATGCGCCCGGTCCGTATTCGCCCCGCGAAAGCATTCCAGCGGCGTGGGATCGCGAGTATCTGCGAACGTTGACGACCGATACGACGGATGAATGACGATCGGCATGGTCGGTACCCACGGTCGCCGCGCGGCACCGATCGTCGATCGGACGCGTCACACCGTCGCTTGCGCCACGATCACCGAGACGTTGTCGCTGCCTCCCGCGGCGAGCGCGTCGGCCACCAGCAGCGTCACCATCTCCTTCGACGTGACCGGCATCGCGAGCACGTCGCCAATCCGCTCGTCGCTCACGTGTTTGGTCAGGCCGTCGGTGCACAGCATGAGGCTGTCACCGGGCTCGAGGTCGACGAGGCCAACGGTCGGCGCCAGCTCGCTGCCACCGACCGCGCTGGCGAGCGTTTCCGCGGTGCGGCTACTGGCGGCCTGTTCCTCCGTCCAGGCGCCGGCCGAGACCATGTATTCACCGAAGGTCTGGTCGCGGGTGAGGGCCTGAACGCGGCCTCGCCGGCGAACGTAGGCGCGGCTGTCCCCCACGTGAATGAGGTAGGCGCGCGGCCAGACCAGGAGCACGAGCGTCACGGTCGTCGCCGGCGCCTTGCGTTGCGGACCTCCGGCCTCGTCGACAAGCTGTCGGTGCACCTCGTGGACCGTCTCCTCGAGGGCGCCTAACAACTCGTGCTCGCGGTCGACGCCGAGACCATGAAAGCAGCCGGCGGTCTTCCCCACGTACGTCAGGACCGCGGCCGCGGTACGCTCGCTGGCCAGGTCGCCGTCCGGACCTCCACCCACGCCGTCAGCCACGACGAGCAACTGCGCCCCGCTGGTACCGACCCGGTGGTTCAGCGCCTCCAGCGACAGGCTGCCGCACAGCATGTCGACCCTTTTGCTGACATCGGCCACGAGGAAGTGGTCCTCGTTCTCCTTGCGAACCTTGCCGGTGTCCGTCAGGCCGTAGGCATCGATGGTGACCTGTGTCGGGCGCGTGGTCGTCATGTCAGCCTCCAGGCTGCGGGTGGGTGGCTTCCGCCAACCACTGGAAGGTCGCCTCAACGCCTTCACCGGATTTGGCGCTTGTGCGAATCCCGTGAAGGCCGTGCGAAGAAACACTCTCCTCGTCCGCCCCCGTCAGTGTCCAGTCGGCCGTGAGGTCGGCCTTGTTGAACGCCAGAACGGCGGGGATCTGCCCCACGTGACTCGACACGGCGTCGCGGATTTCGAACGCCTGGTCGAACGTCTCGCGCCGGGTTCCATCAACGACGAAAATGAGACCATGGGCGCCGCGCACGTAACTCGGGTTCACGTCACGCACACCCTCGCGACCCTCGAGGTCCCAGAGCATCAGCGTGACCGGTTCGCCTCGCACGGCGACATTCTTCCGGTCGATTTTCACGCCAACGGTACTGAGGTAGCGCGGCGAGAAGAGCGAATGCACAAAGCGCTGAACAAGACAGGTCTTCCCGGTCCCGTAGACGCCCACCATGCAGATCTTCTTCTGCACCATCATGGCCTCCTGGCGGCCGCCGTTCGCGGCGATACCGTCACCTCGAACGATACGCTGCGGTTGATTCGTGTCTGCTCGTCGCGATCGGTGGCGTTGAGTGGCCGGGACGTCGCCAGCGCCTCGGCCCGCAATCGCTGCGCGCGAACACCTGCCGACGCGAAGATCGCTGCCACGCGGTCGACGCGCCACTGCGCGAGCGCCTGGTTCGCATCGTCCGTGCCGGTGGGGTCGGTTCGACCGACCAGCGTCAGGACGGCCTCGGCGCCGTGAGCGGACAGGCTGTCGTCGAGCACGCGAAAGCCGCGCGCCGCGGCCATCACACCAGCACGAGCAGCGGCCGGCACTTCCGCCGAACCTGGTCCAAAGAGAACCCGGCTCGCGTTCAATACATCGCGGATGGAATCCAGCGCGGGCGGCAATTCGACGCGCACGGCGTCGAACGAAACGTGCGACACGCCGAGAGGAAGCGACACCGGCGGCGTGATCGACCGCAGGGCCAGGACGCCAGACACCCGCAGCGTGTCAACGGACAGGCTGAGTGAGGTCGACGCGGGAAGGGCCAGCGCCTCGCGAGCTCTCGACACCACCACCGTGCTGTCGAGTGACAAATAGGGTTCCCATCGCTCGTCGATCGATCGAGGGGTGAGACCCAGCCCGGTCAGCACGACAGCGGGCTGGCGAGCACCCGGATCACGCAAGCCCGAGATCCGCCATCGGCCCCACTGCTTACTGGCGTCGATCACGACCAGGCCGGGCTCGCTGTCGAGTGCAGTGACCGCGCGATTGAATCGCGCGTTTGAACGCACCGTGACAAAGAGTGCGGCCAGCACGACCACCAGCGCGGGAATGGCCCATCGCAACCAGAGCTGCCGACCGGTACGGGGCGTCCCGGTGTCCACCACCGTCTCCAGGCATTCTTCAAGCATCGACTGCGCCGACTGGAACGGCGCCGTCTCCCCCGTGAATCCGGTCAACGACGTCGCGAACTGGACGTGAATGGTTTCGAGCACGTCCTGTTGCTTGTGCAGCACGGCATCCGGTGCCTGACCGCGAATGACGAGCGCCAACTGAGCCAGCGGCCCGGGCTCTACCTGCACCGTGTGCTCTCCCACGGAGAAGGTGCGCAACGTTGCTCCTTCGCCTGGGCGGAACGAGTCGCGCACGAAGTCCTGGATCGCGGTCATCATGCCCGAGATGA
Source organism: uncultured Gemmatimonadota bacterium (assembly GCA_946887155.1). The sequence goes on along the minus strand of CAMPKM010000129.1, from coordinate 1,713 downwards.
TGTCCGCGTCAGGCACCTGAAGGTCGTGCGCCGTCGCGTGTGACAGCAGCAGTCCCGTTTCCGCGTGAATCAGGAACGCCTGCTCGACGCGATAGACCAGCGCATGCCTGATGACGACCTGCGCGTAGGGCACGCCGGTGCGCCACGATTCGATGCGCCAACGGATGCCCCGCGCCGAGAACGAATGCTCGACCGCACTGTTGATCGACCTCACCAGCGTCGCCATCGTCTCGGCGATGGCCTTGCGGATCGCGGGACCGAGCACGGGGAATATCGCGGTCGCGATCTCGCGCGGGTTCCGGCGAATCGACTCGCTGAGCGCGGTTTCCACCGTCGGCGCCAGCGCCCGACCAATCTGCCGGTCGCGCTGCCCGCGGAGCATGATCGCCTCCGGAAGGTGCTCGGCGACGTCCGCGGCGGTCAGCTTCCTCTCGTGGAGTTCGGACTCCAGTTCCTCGAGGCGGTGCTGTTCCGGGCCGACCAGGATACGCCGCAGCGCGGCAAGGTCGCTGGCCGATCGCCCGCCGTTGTCGAGCGGTCCGGGCCCGGGCGTCGAGGAAGCGTCCGCCAACCCGTCAACTCTTCGAGGCGCGTCTGGCGTTCGCTCCATTACCCGTTAGGCGATTCGCCAGCTCGGTGAGGCCTGCAGCGAGTGCCGCCGTGTCGAGCTTCTCCGTCTGCATGGCGGTCGCGACCAGTTCGAGCTGCATCGACAGGCGATCGGCGGTCCTGGCCAGCTCCGCCGATTGCACCGCACTCTGCTTCAGCAAGTGGTCGCGCAATTCGGCGTCGGCCAGCGATGCGGCCTCCTCGAGCGACTGGTGACGTCGCTCGAGACCCTTCATCAATTCCCTCAGGTCGACCGACAGGGCCTTGAGGTCTTCGGCGCGCTTCGTTTTCTCCGCGGCCAGACGGTCGTTGAGTTGCGCAACATTCTTCTTCATTGCGACGTCGACTTCCGACAGTTCGCGGCTGAACGCCGCGCGCATCGATGCCTGTTCCTGCTGCAGTCGTGATTCGAGCCCCTGCAAGCGAGCGTCGACCATTCGCATCTGCCCGCCAAAAAGGATGTCACGCACCTGGTCCAGGCTTTCCGGCGCGGATTCCGGCGCCGGTCCGTTCGCTCCCGGCGGTTTTGCTGCTTTCGATGCCACGTTCACGTACCTCTAACCGAGTGGGATGCCAAACGTACTTCACTCGCCGCGAACCGGCCACAAAATCGCTGTGAGATAACGCCCGAGTTCGCCGTAGGCCCTTGTCCGCCCTAGAGATACTTCAACCAGCCCGTGGGATTTCGGGCTTTCACCGCGGCGTACCACCGACACGCGAAATAGAGCAGGACGACAATCAACAGCCACACCGCATAGAGCAGCCCGAGGCTCCATGTGTATCCGGCGGGCGTGCGCGGGCTCCCCATCGGATGATTGGCAAAGAGCCAGGGGACCACGCTTCCCATCCGGACCTGGGAGACAATGATCGCCGCGACGTGGATGAGCGGGATGTGCAACACGTAGAAGAAGAACGGTACCCGGCCGAACACCGTCATCCATCGCGCGATGGCCCCTCGCGTCCGCTCGAGGAACGGCATGAGCGCGATCGTCGGGCCTAACGTCATCAACAGGAACTGGAGTGAGGCCGGGTACTTTGACGTGTTGAGGAAGGAGAGCAACGCCGGCAGCTGCGAACCTTCTTCAGACGGCGACGGCAAGGACC
>CAMPKM010000128.1 GCA_946887155.1 uncultured Gemmatimonadota bacterium | reverse complement strand
TAAGGATTGAATTACGAGGAAATTGCGGCGGCGCTGGTGCTCTCGGTGGGTTCGGTCGGAACGACCCTGGCGCGCGCGAGACGCAGGTTGGCGGAATCGTACGAGGCGCTGCAGGCGGGCGACGGGCGGCGAGCCGCCGGTGGAGATGAACATGACCGATAGACATGAACACCTGGACGAAGGCACGATCCATGCCTGGCTCGATGGCGCACTGCCGCCTGACGAGTCGGCGGGGGTCGAAGCCGCGTCGAATACATGCCCCGAGTGCGCGGCGCTGGTTGCCGAGGCGCGTGGCCTGATTGCCGCGTCGTCACGGATCCTGTCGTCGCTGGACACGGTTCCCGCGGGCGTGATTCCGGGCAGCTCGGGGAACGTCGACCAGTTGGCGGCACTTCGAGCCCGGCACAGTCAGAAGAAGCGAACCTGGTGGAACGACCGGCGCATCGTCGCCGCGGCGTCGATCATGTTCGTCGCCGGTGTCTCGACGATGGTGTGGCGCTCGGCGCCCGACAGCGCGAAGAGTCCGTTGGCCGAACAGGCTGCCGATGCCGTGCAGCCGCTTCCAGATAGTGTTGACCGCATGGCAACTGCCCCAGCCGCGAGCGATGCGGCAAGCCTGACGCGGGAAGCGCCGGCGCGGGAAGCTCCGGCGCGGGAAGCTCCGGCGCGGGACGACAGAATCGAGGCAACCGCGCGGCGAGCGGCACCGTCGCCCGTGCCGGTTGCACCCGCGGCCGACAGCGCAGCCGAACGAAAGGTGGCGGCCAGCACGGCGCTGGCCGGCAAGGCGGCGGCGAATGAGGTGAAATTGGCCGATTCTGGCCTGGCCGACCGCACTCGTCAGGCAGCATCGCGCCGGGAGTTGGCGCGCACGGACCAGGTGGCGCCGATGCAGCAGCAGCTTCGACAACAGGGGACGGTGGGTCAGCTACAGGGGTTCCAGCAGTTGCGTCCGGACACGATTCCTGTGAACGCGCCGCCGCCGTCGTTTGGCGCCCGCGCCCGGATTGCTCCGGCGGTGCCGGGTGCAGCGGCAGTTACGTCGTGTTACCGGCTTTACACTGGCACGCCGACGACCGATGCCGAACGGCGCGCCGAAAATCCTGATCGGGTGGAGCTGCTGCCGCAGCAGGTTCCGGTACTCAGCGATCCGGCCTGGTATCGTACGCGCACGTACGGCCCGGTGCGCGATACGACACTCGCGTGGCGGTCGATCGACTCGATCACGGTCGAGTTGCGCAGCCGGCTCGGTGCCGATTCAACCGGCATGCGATTCCTGACGACGGGTGCGTTGCCAAACGTTCTCGGGCTGCGTGACGTGCGTCCCGCCATCGCGGTGAAAAGCGCATGTCCTTGATGGGCAACACGTCACCGCGGCCGTGGCGCCTTCGTTTGCGAGAGGGCCCGCATCGTCGTCCGCCCCGCGGCAAACGCGCCTAACAACACGTAGATGTAGTACGAATAGAACCGCCACCAGATGAGCGCCGCCGCCATGACGTCCGACGGCAGGATGTCGCGCATGATGTGGCTGAACCCGAACTCCATCGCGCCACCGCCCGCCGGCGCCGGGATCAGCGCCCCACCATACAGCAGCACCAGCGGCCATAGCACCAGCGACGTCAGCGGCACCTCGGCACCTAACGCATGGATGATGATGGGCAGCGTCATCAGCCGGCCACAGATGTGCGCGATGGAGCAGGCCAGCGATCCCGCCATCATCGACACCCTCGCGTGCCGTACCGCATCGACGCTGTCGCGGAGGTGGCGCAGGGAAAGCTGCACGCGGCGCCAGACACCCGCCCCGATCCCGATCGCGCGCGCCCACGCCGGCGGCGGACCGTGGCTTCGCCGGCGCGAAAGTGCCCAGGCACCGGTGCCGAGTCCCAGCACGACCGTCGCGTAGCCCCCCACCATGGCTGCTACACCCTTCAGTGCACCACTCGCCGGCAACACCAGCAGCAGGACGCTCGCGATGATCACCAGCGAGATCAGTTCGATGAACAACTCGAGGAACAGCACGAGCAACGCCCGCGACGTCGGCACCCGCGCCTCGCGCAACACCAGGAATCGCGCCGGCTCGGCGCCGACGCGCGCCGGGGTGATCGCCGTGGCGAAGTCGCCGCCCAGCGTCGCCCGTGCCGCGGTCCCGAACTGCAGCGGAATGCCGCAGGCCCGCGCCGACAGGGCGATCTTGGCACTCCGCAGCGTCAGCTCGAACGTCACCGCGCCTAACGCCATCAGGTGCGCCCACCACGGCAGCCCGAGCGCGACGCCGCCTTCCGGCCAATGCGAAAGTATGACCCAGACCGCGACACCAGCTGCCGCGGCAAAGGAAATGATGACCAGCAACCAGCGCGAAAACGTCAAGGGGCCCTTGGGCCTCGGGCCCGGAGTATCAGATGGAGCGGAAGTGGGAGGAGCGAATCAATAACGCCCCGTCACCGAATTAGATGCCCCGTGCCCCATGCCTCGTGCCCCTAATTTCGCCCAATCCTCAACCCCACCGTCATCGTCCGGCCCGCCGTCACCTGCAGGTTGTCGCGCTCGAACCGCTGGACGTTGGTCAGGTTGTCGATCCGGCCGAACCACTCGACGTCGCGGTTGAGGATGTGACTCACCGACAGGTACGGACGAATGATGCCCGGGTAGTCGCGCCAGTAGTCGCGTAACGCGTTCACCGAATCGCTGGCTTGCGTCTCGTCACCCACATACCGCGTCCAGTCGTAGCCCGTCCACGGCCCGATGTACACGCTGCCAAACGTCAGTGTCGTATGCCCGACGTCCCAGCTCAGCGACACGCTGCCCGACGACATCGGCACTTCCGGCACACGGTCACCGACCTTCAGGTCACCGGAATACGAGTCCGACAGCGCTTTCACGCGGCTGTCGGTGAGACTGAACGTACCGTTCGCCCGCAGGTTGCCGTGCCGGACCTGGCCTTCGACTTCCGCGCCGCGGTTGGCGATCTGGCCGACGTTCTGGTACTGAATCGTGCGGCGATCCTTGATGACCTGCTGGATCAGTCCCTTCGCGATCTGCGAGTAACCGGTCAGCGACAACATGGCATGATCGCCGGCAAACCATTCCAGCCCGCCCTCGAATCCCGACTGCGTTTCCGGCTTGAGCGCCGCGTTGGCCACCTGCCGGAACTTCAGCGTGGCGATGGCACGCTGCGCACTCGGCGGGGGCGGACGAATGCCCTTGCCGTAGGCGCCGCGCAGCTTGAACGTCGACGCACCGGCGTCCCGGGTCATCGCGATGCCCAGCATCGGCGACCAGGCGGCGAGGATGGCGTCGCCGAACGTGCTGTTCCGGTCCCCGCGCACGCCGCCGGTGATGAAAATCGACCGCGCGAGGTCGACCTTCATCTGCGCGTAGACACCGTAATTGCGGATGTCGTCGCGATACAGCGCGGAGAGCTCGTTGAGTGAATCGCCGCCCACTTCCGAACTTGCGCCCAGTCGTTCACGAACGAGCGTGGTGTGGTCGGTGCCGAGCGTGAGCGTGGCGCCGCCGTTCGACGCTTCGATCACGCGCAGCGCGGTGCTGAACCGGATCGAACGCTTGGCGGCGCGTTCGCGCGTCGCGCCGAGCAACGCATCGGCCACGGTCGCCGGCTCGCGCTGCAGGGGAATGGCGCCGTCGTGGCGGTCGATGCCGATGACCAGCGTGTGCCGGAGCCCCTCGACCGGATTCGCGTCCAGCGTCAGGCCGTAGGTTTCGTTCTCGATCCGCTGGTCGCGAAGCACCGAGCGAACCTGCGCCAGCAACGTGTCGCTGCGGAGCAGCGGATTCTCGGGCGCGGTGAAGCGGACGTCGGCGTAGCGCATGGACCCTTCGACGCGCAACCAGCCGGTCACGGTCCGGAACCCGCCGAACGTCGCCCGGTACCCGGACTCGCCGCCCGGCACGATCCCGCCGGTGCTGGACCAGGTCCCGCCGACGCCTAACGAACTCGTGCCGCCGCCGCTAGTGACCATGGCCGAGTGGCGTTGCGAGCCGATCGCGCCCTCGACGTAGCGGCTGGCGACCAATCCGCCCGACAGTTGCGCGTCGACCGACGGATGCCACTCGGCCGACGGCTTCCCGCGGCGCGTGACCACGTGCACCACGCCGCTGATGGCGTCCGACCCGTACAGCGCCGAACCCTGCGGGCCGCGGATGATCTCGATGCGCTCGATACTGTACGGATCGACCGCGAACAGCAGGTACGGGCTCGCCAGCTCCACGCCGTCGACGTACGTCTTGAGGTAGTTCGAGGTGAATGAGCTGGACCCGCGCACGGAACCGATCTGTGCGAATGGGCCGGAGATGCCCAGGTCCCAGGCGACGATGCCGGGAATGCCGCTGCGGAGCAGGTCCTGCATCGATGACGGGCCGTAGGCCGCGATGTGATTCGCGGTCAGCACCGTGACGGCCGAGGGGAGTTCGCGTTCCGGTGCGCCGGAGGCCGGCGTGCCCATGACGAGCACGCGATCCATGACCTGTGACCGGATCGGCGTTGCGTCGAGGGGGGCGACGGTCGGCGACGCACCGACATTCGCGGGCAGCAGCACCGCCCCCGGGTTCCGCACGAGGACGACGTAGCCGGAGGGCGTCACGACCGGATCGACGTTGGTGCTGGCCAGCGCGTCGCGGAGGACGTCGCCCACGGGCGTGCGGTCGCGCGAGATCGAAATCCGCCGGCCCACCGGCACGACGTCGCTGCTGTACGACAGGCGGAGTTGCCCGGCCTGGGCGATGTAGCTCAGCGCCAGGCCTAACGGGAGGTCGTCGAAATGAACCGTGACCAGTCGCCCGAGAACGTTACCGGTCCGGTTTTCGCGCCGGGCGGCGCTATCGAAGGCCGCGATCGTCCGCGACGACTGCGCGCCCAGGCTCCCCGCCAGTCCCCCGGCCAGCAGGACGGCGACGAGCATCGCGCGCCCCGAGGCTGGCACCTTCCGCGCTTTCATGCGGCGCCCCACAGCGCGGCGTGCCGCACCACGGCGCGCCGCAGAAAGCGACGTCACGCACCAGCCTCCACGCGACCACCGCTGGCGCCTGGCGCCGACGCCGGTGAACGCGGCTGGCCACTGCGAAGCGTGATGACGTTGCCGTTCCGTTCCGCGCGGACACCCTTCGACTGCAGCGCGCCTTCGATCAGCTCGAGGATCACGTCGAGCGATTCACCGATCCTGGGTGAACCGGACCACCGGAGCGCGCCCACCGCCGCATCGTCGATGCGCACCTGGACATCGAACCAGCGTTCCAGTTCGCGCGCCACGTTGCTCAGCGGCGCATCATCGAACACGAGCTCACCACGCGTCCAACCCAGCAACCGCTCGACGTTCTGCTGGCGTTTGACCACTGTCGCTCCCGTTGGTGGCACTTCGGCAATATCGCCCGGTTGGAGAACTGCGCTGTCCAGCATTCCGGAGTCCCGGCGCACCTCAACAACGCCCTCGGTCACGGCAACGCGCACGCCCTCGTTCGGGTACGCACGTACCTCGAAGGCCGTACCCAGGTCGATGGCACGCGTTCCTCCCGCGTTGACCACAAAGGGCCTTGACGAATCGTGCCTGACGCGAAGGAATGCCCGTCCCTCGAGGAAGACCTCCCGGGACGTCGCGCCAAATTCCGGGGCCAGCCGCAGCGCACTCGCCGCGCCAAGCACCACCTGCGACCCGTCGGCCAGATCGATCGTGCGCTGCTCTCCCACGCCCGTACGCATCTCGTCACTCGTCAGGGCTATCGTGCCGCCGGCGGGCGCATCGTCGGACGGCATGCGAAGCGTGACGGCGAGGACGAGCGCCGCCGCTGCCGCTATCGGCACCAGGCGCGACGCGCTCAACCAGGGTGATCGCGGCGCGCGGTGCCGCGCGATGTCCACCACACCGGTCGCCGACTTCATGTCCCTGAGCTGCGGCGCGATTCGCGACCACGCGGCGTCCACATTCCACGAAGCCGGTTCTGTCGCCAGCGACCAACGCCGCTTCACCGACTCCAGCATCTTCCGGTTGGAATCGCTGCTGGCTGCCCAGCGTTCGATCTCGGCGCGCTCCAGCCCCTCCGATTCACCGGAGACGTAACGGGCAAGCTTGTCGAAGTCGAAGGTGTCAGTCATTGCAGCAGCGTAGCTCCGAACGTGGCTTCAGGCATGAGTTTCCGTGCACCGGTCAGAAAGACACTCGCCGGCTGCATCTCCCCCTACTCGGCGACGACCGCGTACGTTGAAGATGCTCGTCACGAATCGGTAGAGTGGGGGAACGACGCGGTCAGGGGTGTCCGGAAAAGACACTTCTGGCAGCACTCACCCCGGTCTCTCCGGAGCCTGGCATCCTCACCGTCGCGCGAACCCCGCTCCTCTTTCCCGCCCGAATGGACGAAACATCCGCGATCCCGGCAGGTGATGCCGAGTTGGTTCGCAGGATCCGGGCGGGCGATGAGCGCGCGCTGGAGATCGTTTTCCGTGCGCACTACGCCGGAATGGCGTCGTTTGTCCAGCGTTTCGTCCGGTCACCGGACCTGGCGGAAGAACTGGTGCAGGATGTCTTCCTCAAGCTATGGAGCAAGCGGGAACACCTCGCCGAGATCGAGACGTTTCGCACGTACCTGTTCCGCGCGGCGCGCAACACGGCGCTCAATTACTTGCGGCGCGTGAAGCTGGAGCGGCGGTGGCAGGAAGAGCAGGGTGGAGAAAGCGATCCGCCGGCCACGTTTGCGGCCGACGAGGAGACAGCCGAGCAGGAAGTTGCCGCGGCGGTGCAGGAAGCGATCAGGAAGTTGCCGCCACGCTGTCGCGAAATCTTTCTGCTCAGCAGGGACGGCGGCCTGACGTACGCCGAAATCGCCAGGTCGCTCGATATCTCCGTCAAGACGGTAGAAACGCAGATGGGCCGGGCGTTGAAGTCGCTGCGCGCGTCGCTTCACCATTTCCGCGAATGACCAGGCGTGGGGAAACTGGCGCGTATCATGGGCTTTGGCGCGTCAGGGTTGGCACGGTGAGTCCGTGTCTGTTTCAACGCGGGACGAGCGGAGCCGATACGGTCGTACGGCGGACACGCGCCGTCGCCACCGGCGAGAAGGTCAGGATGTTCGGAGGAGCTGAATGAAGGTGTTGAAACTCAGGTCGTTGTTGCTGCTGCTGGTCGCCGCGTTCGCAACAGCGTGTGTAAACGCGCCCGCCGAGGATGCGCTCGCGCCCACGGACAACAATCCGCTGGCGGCGAGCTTCGACCTGCTCGCGCAGGAACAGATGACCGCCAACGATGTCGAACGAAGCGAAGAGCTGCGGTGGGCGGCGCTTTCCCTGCGGGCCGGGGTGACGCCGTCGGTGCTCGAAGTCACGCACCAGGGCCACACCGAGTCGTACGACGCGTTCGTTCATTCGGCGACGTGGGCATCGTTGACTCAGTCGTTGCGGCCGCCGGCGCATCGATCCCTCGTGGCGTGGCGGCGGACCGGAGACTTGATGCAGGTACTGCTGGTGGGCGCGTACACCGACTCTGCGCCGGTGCTGCATCCCTACTC
>CAMPKM010000127.1 GCA_946887155.1 uncultured Gemmatimonadota bacterium | reverse complement strand
AGAATCCCGGAAGTTCGGGGTCAGACCCGGGGTCAGACCCCGGGTCTGACCCCGAACTCGAAAGCCGGTCGCGTCTCGAATCCGTTGTGCGCTCCCGTCGCCATCCGCCGGGTTCGCGAACCAGCGACTGCGAGGCGGACCGGTACGGGACGTGGGCAGGGGGGACGAGGCGCTACCTCGATTCCATGCCCCGAACTGACTTTCCTGTTGCGCACGGCGTGGCGCGCTCACACTTTATGTGCCGTCCCGGCCTCGGCTGGGATCAGGTCAGTATCGAATGAACGACGTCGAGGCCCGCGACGGCGCCTCGGGTTTTCCCAGCATCGCGTTACGGTCGGTCCGTAACGCGATTGACAAGACCCTCTAGGAGGTACACATGAAGCGTGTCCTTTCGTTCGGCGCAGTGGCAATGATGTTGCTCGTTTCCGCGGCGGATGTTTCCGCGCAGGGAAAGCTGTCCGGGTTTCTGGCAGTCGGCCCGACGACGACCACCGGCGACCTGAAGGATGCCGACAGCACGAAGTCCGGGTTCATGGTTCAGGGCGGGTTCGAGTACAAGCTCACGGCGCCGCTCTGGTTCCGCGTCGACGCCTCCATGGGCTGGAACGACCGCATTACGAACTTCGCCGAAGACGCGTACATCTGGACGTTCGCCGGTCGCCTCGAGTATTGGCTGCCGTTCGGCACCGACAAGCTCCGCCCCTATGTCCTCGGTGGCGCGGGCATCATGACGTACAAGCGTAATCCAGGTGAGACGGGCCGCGAGGATACCCCGGAGTTCGCGACGAAGCATCGCTCGCTCATCTCGGGCGGCGCTGGTCTCGACTGGCAGGTAGGTGGCACGAGCATCTTCGTCGAAGGGCGCTATGACATGGGCGGCGACAATCGCGCGCTCATCCCGATCATGATCGGCGCGCGCTGGGGCGCTCGGTAAAGAGTTCGCTCGCTACAGCAAAGGGCCCCGCGAATGCGGGGCCCTTTTTCGTGTGGTTCAATCGATACGAACGACAGGATCCAATCGGCAGCGGCAACACCAATGGTTGCCGCTGCCCGGCGTTAACGTCAGATCGACAAGGCCTTCATTGGTTCGAGGACCGCTTCGGCGCTCTTTGCGAGCGCGTTGCGCTCGTCAGTGGTGAGCTCCACCTCGAGCACTGCCTCCAGCCCCTTCCGCCCGATCTTGCAGGGCACGCCGAGGAACAGACCCTTGTGGCCGTACTCGCCTTCCAGCCAGACGGAGCACGGGAGGACCCGCTTCTGATCGTTGACGATGGCTTCAGCCATCTGCACCGCCGCCGCAGATGGCGCGTAATACGCGGATCCCGTCTTGAGGAGTGACACGATTTCTGCGCCGCCGGTGCGCGTCCGCGCGACGATCTGGTCCAGCTGCTCGCGCTTCATGAGTTGCGTGACCGGAATGCCACTGACCGTCGTGTAGTTCACCAGCGGCACCATCGTGTCGCCATGTCCGCCCAGCACCATCGCCTGGATGTCGCGGACCGAAACGTCGAGTGCTTCGGCGAGGAACGCCCGGTACCGCGCCGTATCGAGGACGCCCGCCATACCGAGCACGCGCTCGCGCGGGAAGCCGGTGACCTTTCTGGCAACGTAGCACATCACGTCCAGCGGATTCGACACAACGATCACGATCGCGTTCGGCGACGTCTTCGCGACCTGTTCCGATACCGCCTTCACGATCCCGGCATTCGTGTTCATCAGGTCATCGCGCGACATCCCCGGCTTCCGGGCGATTCCAGCCGTGATGATGACAATTTCCGATCCGGCCGTTTCCTCGTAGCCGTTCGTGCCGATCACGCGCGAATCGAAGCCTTCGATCGGCGCCGTCTGCCACTGGTCGAGTCCCTTACCCTGCGGTATGCCCTCGACGATGTCGACCAGGACCACGCGGCGGCTCAATTCCTTTTCGGCAACGCGTTGTGCGGTGGTCGCGCCGACATTTCCGGCGCCAACGACCGTGATGGTGTTAACCATGTTGATGAGTTGATGAGGTGATGAGGTTGATGAGATACAAGGTAAACGCCGAGCGGCGAATTCGAGTCTTCAACTCTTCAACGACTCAACTCCTCAACCAACTCATCCTCCGACCTGCGACAGCGCCTTCAGACCGCCGACCTGCATCTGCAGCAGCGCGTGTTCCTTCGGCTTGTCGGCCAGCGCCTGCCGGAACAATGGCTCGAGCGGAACGCCGTCGCGCAGCGGGTCGCGCAGGTTGACCTCGTGATCGCCGTAGAGGCAGGTGCGAAGACGACCATCGGCGGTGAGGCGCACGCGATTGCAGGATCCGCAATAGGTGTGGGTCATCGGCGTGATGACGCCGACCGTGCCGGCGGCGCCCGCGATCCGATAGTACTGCGCGGGTCCGTTGCCCCGCGGCGGGCCACCGTCTGGTGTCAACGCGCCGATCGTACCGATACGCGCCAGCACTTCATCGCTCGGCACCACGTGATCCCACGTCAGCTCGCGCATATCGCCCACCGGCATCAGCTCGATGAAGCGCACATGCCAGGGCCGCTCCAGCGTCAGGCGCGCAAAATCCTCGACCTCGTCGTCGTTCGTACCGCGCAGCACGACGACGTTGATCTTGATGGGCGACAACCCGGCGTCTTCGGCCGCTGTCGCCGCGGCGATCGGATCAAAGCCGAGGTTGCGTCGGGCGATGGCCGCGATGCGCGCCGGTTGCAGCGAGTCGGCGCTCATGTTGATCCGATCGAGCCCGGCGGCGCGGAGTGACTTCGCCATTTGCGGCAGCCTGGCGCCGTTGGTGGACAGGGCGATGTCCTCTATCCCTGGAATCGACCTGAGCTGGCGAATCAGCGACTCGAGATCCGGACGGATCGTCGGCTCCCCGCCCGTGATGCGCAGCCGGCGCAGCCCGAGCGGAGAGAGCTGCCTGACGACTTCGGTGATCTCCTCGTACGTCAGGATCTCGGCTTTGGGCAGCCACTGAAGGCCTTCCTGCGGCATGCAGTAGACACACCGGAAGTTGCACCGGTCGGTGACCGAGATGCGGAGGTACTCGATGCTCCGTCCCCACTGATCCCTGAGCGCGGTCATCCAGCCACCTTCGCGCTTTGCCGCGTTGGATCGACCCACTCGCTCGTTCCGTCGAGGTAGTGTTCGCGTTTCCAGACCGGCACGCGCCGCTTGAGTTCCTCGATCACATAACGAGTGGCGTCGAGGGCGGGGCCGCGGTGCGCGTGCGCGCAGGCGATGGCCACGCTGACATCGCCGATACGCAACGTGCCGATCCGGTGTTCGAGCGCGACCGCGATACCCGGAAACCGGTCGACGGCCTCGGCCACGATGCGATTCATCTCCGCGTCCGCCATCGCGTCGTATGCGGAATAGTCGATCCCGTCCACGTCGCGTCCGTCATTCGAGTTGCGCACCGTTCCCAGGAAGATCGAAACAGCGCCATGATCAGGCCCCTCGACAGCGCGGATGAGGGCGCCCGTGTCGATCGGTCGGGTCGTCAGCCTGGCCGCACTCATCCGCCGGCTACCGGCGGGATGATGGCGACCTCGTCTCCACTACGGACGGGAGCAGTGTCCGGCGTGTATGTCGCATTGAGCGCGAGCAGCGGCGACGGCGGCAACGCCCTCCCGCCGGCAAGTTCGCGAACCCGGGCGACGATGTCGCCCACGACCGATCCTTCTGCAATATCGAGCGTTAACTCATTCTGCCCGACTGCATCGGCGTACGAGGCGAACAACAACACACGCACTGTCATGAACGGAATATACGGCTGAACTCAGATTGGTTCGCGAGGCGAGCTGAACATCGGGCGCAAAAAAACCCCGGTGTTGGCCGGGGCACATATCACTGCGGCAGAAATCACTCAGTGACGGTTGGCGGAACGAGATCGGCGACCATCGCGCGGAGTTCCTTTGACGGCTTGAACACTGGAACAGGACGCGCAGAAACCTCTACAGGAGAACCAGTTCGGGGATTTCTTGCCATGCGCGTCTTGCGATGACGGATCTTGAAAGTGCCGAATCCGCGGACTTCAATGTTCTTCTGTTGTTGGAGCGCATCCTTGATGGCATCCAGGAACGCATCAACCACCCTTGCGCAGTCCTTCTTGGAGATCATCGGCCCAGCAGTCTTTGCGATCTGCTCGGTCACATGCTCGACGAGGTCTGCCTTGGTCATTGCCTGGCCTCAACGAAGAACCGGGGTAAACCACACCCGAACTGGGACCGAACTTAGGACGTTAATTATTGCGTGTCAAGCGGTTGGCTCACCTTGGGCAACGTCGCTTCTCACGGCTTTCATGAACTCTGAGAAGTGCGGACGGGCGTCGTGAGGGCCCGGAGCGGCCTCCGGATGGTACTGAACGGCAAAGACAGGTAGCCGCTTGTGTCGCAGTCCCTCGACGGTCTTATCGTTGAGGTTGACATGCGTGACTTCGAGTTCTGGTGCTCCCGGGATCGCTTCCGGGTTGGCGGGGTCACCGGAAACCGCGAATCCGTGGTTCTGCGAGGTGATCAGCACCTTGCCGGTTTCGAGGTCCTTGACCGGGTGATTCCCTCCCCGGTGGCCGTACGGGAGTTTTTCCGTCGACCCGCCGAAGCTGAGGGCGATCATCTGGTGCCCCAAACAGATGCCGAAAATCGGGACCTCCTTCTCGGCGATCGTGCGAATCGTCTCGGGCGCGTAACTGACCGCCGCGGGATCGCCCGGACCATTGGAGAAGAAGACGCCATCGGGATCCAGGGCAAGCGCCTGCTCCGGCGGCGTGGTCGATGGAACGACCGTGACGCGGCATCCCTGCTCTTCGAACAGCCGCAGGATGTTTCGCTTGATGCCGAAGTCGTACGCGACGATGTGATGCGGCGCGTCTTTCGATCCCCACTCGTAAGGCACCTTGGTCGTCACGACGCTGGCGAGGTCGAGTCCTTCCATCGACGGGCAGGCGTCGAGCGCCGCGCGGGCGGCGTCGGAGGGCGACTCACCGGTGTCGATCACGCCGCGCATAACGCCGGCGGAGCGGAGGTGGCGCGTCAGCTGGCGGGTGTCGATGTCTTCGAGAATCGGCACGCTGGCCGCGGCGAGGAAGCTCGCCAGGTCGCCGTCCGCCCTCCAGTTGGAGTACTGCTTCGACAGTTCGCGAACCACGACCCCGGCGACCTGCGGCTGCGATGATTCCGGGTCTTCGCGATTGATGCCGTAGTTCCCGATCATCGGCGCCGTCATGACGACGATCTGGCCGCGATACGACGGATCGGTGAAGACCTCCTGGTATCCGGTCATGTTCGTCGTGAAGACGACTTCCGCCACGGTCTGCGGAGCTTCGGAAACCAGCGATCCACGAAAAAGGGCTCCGTCCTCGAGGAGGAGGAACCCTGGCCGGCGAATTGGCGAGTTGTTCACGCTGATCGCTACTTCTTTTCGCTTCCGGTAGGTGGCAACGGACTCTTCGCGGACGTATCGAGTGGAATCACCGACTGCGGCGGCGGAGTCGTGGTCGTGGGAGCCGGTGCCAGCCCCTTGTCGAGAATCGATTCCGGAGCCCGGCCACGCGTGGTCATGAGCTGCAACACGAACGCGAGGAACAGGAACAAGCCGCCCGCCCACCAGGCGATCCTGGTCAGGACGTTCCCTGCCTGACGAGTGCCAATGAACGAGTCAGCCGCGGTTGACACACCGCCGAACGATGCCGCCAGCCCGCCGCCTTTCGCCGCCTGCATCAGGACCGCGGCGATCAGCACGAGGCTGTCGATAATCAGGATGACCAGCAGAAAAGTGTACATGCTCTCAGAACCAGCGTAAGTCGAAAACAGCTAAGCGAATAAAGGTAGCCAACTTACGGGTCGAATCAAGCTCGGACGATGGTGGACCACGCTTCCGGGTCGAGGCTTGCTCCCCCCACCAGCACCCCCTCGACGTCCGGCGCGCCGAGGAGCTGGGCGACATTCCCGCGGTTCACGCTCCCGCCGTAGAGGATCGGGATGGCGTTGTACTTCTCCGGCGACATGAGCTTGAGCTCGGACCGGATCAAGCGGTGTACGCGGGAGGCATCGTCCGGCGTAGCCGTCCTGCCGGTGCCGATCGCCCAGACGGGCTCGTACGCGACCAGCACATGCGCCACCTGCGACGCGTCCAGGCCTCGCAGGCCGGCTCGCAGTTGACGCAGGACAACGATGTCCGTCTCGCCCGATTCCCGTTCCTCGATTTTCTCACCGACACAGATGATTGGCGTCAGGCGCGCGCGGAAACAGGCGGCGACCTTCCGGCCCGTCTCTTCGTCGGTTTCGCCAAACACGTGCCGCCGCTCGGAGTGTCCGACCAGGGCAAACTGCGCGCCGGCGTCGCGCGACATTCCCGCCGAAACCTCACCGGTGAAGGCACCCTTGTCTTCCCAGTGGATGTTCTGGACGCCGACACGAATGTCCGATCGGTCCTTCAACCCTTCGACGACGGCGGCGAGCGTCACCGCCGACGGAAAGAGAATGACCTGGCGATCAGAGTGTCTCGGGTAGTATTGCAGGAACGACTTCAGGAACTCCCGGGCGTCAGTCGGCCCGTGATTCATCTTCCAGTTGGCGGCAAAGACAGGACGCGCCATCGCCGTCAACGATCGTCGAGGGCTGCTACGCCGGGCAGGATCTTGCCCTCGAGGAACTCCAGCGACGCGCCGCCTCCGGTGGAGACGTGGCTCATCGCGCTTTCGAGTCCGGCCTCCGCAACGGCCGCCGCGGAGTCGCCGCCACCAACGACCGTGACCGCTCCCTTCCCGGTGGCTGTGGCCATTGCCTGCGCAATCGCGAGCGTGCCCTTGTCGAATGGCGGCGTTTCGAAAACACCCATAGGACCATTCCACAACACCGTTTTTGCGCTCGCGATGGCACGGGCAAACGATGCCGCGCTGTCAGGACCGATATCGAACATTGCCGCGTTGTGCGGAATGGCATCGCGATGGACTGCCCGGGCGGTGGACGGCTTGTCGAGCGAGTCAGCGACGACGGCATCGTGAGGCAGGGTCAGGCGCATGCGTGCGCGATCCAGCAGTTCGCGCGCGAGCGCCACGCGATCTGGTTCCACCAGCGACTTCCCTGTCTCGAGGTCCATGGCGCGGTAGAATGTACACGCCATCGCGCCGCCAATAAGGAGTCCGTCGACCCGGGGCAACAGCGCCTCGATGACGTCGATCTTTCCCGAAACCTTGGCCCCGCCCAGGATCGCAATGAACGGCCGTTCGGGCTTCGTGACGGCCTGGCCGAGGTAGTCGAGCTCCTTCTGCATGAGAAATCCCGCCACCGCTGGACGCAGGTGCTCGGCTACGCCGGCGGTCGACGCATGCGCACGATGTGCCGAACCGAATGCATCGTTGACGAAGAAATCGCCGAGGGCGGCGAAGGCCTTCGACAGCTCCGGGTCATTCTTCTCTTCCCCGGGATGGAACCGCGTGTTCTCGAGAACGAGAATCTCCCCATCGCCTAACGCCTTGGTCGCGGCAATCGCCGAATCCCCGGCCGATGACGGTTCGAAGCGCACGGGGAGTTTCGTCA
>CAMPKM010000126.1 GCA_946887155.1 uncultured Gemmatimonadota bacterium | reverse complement strand
CTCAGGTGCGGAAGGACCTTTCCTTTTTCGGATCTTTTGGCAAGCGCGGCCTTGGCTACTCGGTCGAAGAACTCACGGCGTCGCTGCGCGAGATTCTCGGACTCGGTCGCGACTGGAACGTGATCATCGTCGGCGCCGGCAAGATCGGTACAGCACTCGGCCAGTATCATGGATTCGAACAACGCGGTTTTCACGTCACCGCGGTCTACGACACCGACCCGAAGAAGATCGGCTCGCGCTGGGGATCGATCCTGGTCCGGGACATGGCTGTCGTCGAGCGCGACATCGCGGCGACCACGCCGGACATCGCGGTCCTCGCTGTTCCTGTCAGCGAAGCCCAGGACGCCGCGAATCGCCTGATCAAGGCCGGCGTGAAGGCCATCCTCAACTTCGCGCCGACGCAGTTACAGACACCCGCCGATGTCGCCGTGCGGAATGTCAACATGGCGATGGAGCTCGAGGGTCTCAGCTTCATTCTGTCCAATCGAGACCGATAGTAGCAGGCGATTTTCGGATCGCGCGGCACGGCAACAGCCGGAGAAGCGAGTCGACGCGGATTGTGCGAATCAACGCGGAGGTGATTCGGTCGCAGCGAATGCCTGGGGGCGCTAAGGGGTTCTCGTCAGGCGGAACAGGCTGACGAAATCAGGGGGGCTGACTGTTTCCGGCCGCTGCGACGGTTCGAGTCCGATTTCGGCGAGTACACGCGAGGCCAGGGCCGCGTCCGGGATCCAGAGTTCGCGGACCACCCTTAGCAGTTGCTTGCGCCGCATGCCAAAAGCGGCCTGCACGAACTTCCGGAAGGGCTCTTCTTCGTCCGCCGACACCAGCGGCTTTTCGAGCGGCTCGAGCATAACGACTGCGGAGTCGACGGCCGGTTTCGGACGAAACGCACCGGCAGGTACCTTCGCCACGGTCCGGACGCGGGCTGATACCTGCACGTTCACGGAAAGCGCGCCGTAATCGGACGTTCCAGGGTCGGCGGCAAGTCGAGCCGACACTTCGCGCTGAACCAGCAGGACCGCGCGCTTCGGCCGCGGGCTCGCCAGGATGCGGAAGATCAGCGGCGTGGTGATGTAGTACGGCAGGTTCCCCGCCAGGACATAGTCGTCGCCGGCCAGCACCCCCCAATCCACTTCGAGCGCGTCACCTTCGACGATCTCGACGTGCGGCTGATCCGCGTACCGTTCCCGCAGGTGCCTGACGAGATCACGATCGATCTCGATGGCCACCAGCCGCCGCGATCTCGACGCCAGCAGATCGGTGAGTGCGCCGCGGCCCGGGCCGATTTCGACGATGGTATCCCCCGGGTCCGGTGCCAGGGCATCGACGATCCGCTGCAGCGCGCGGACATCGGTCAGGAAGTGCTGGCCGAATCGCTTTCGCGGCCGCGGGAGCCGCGACGAACCAGGCACGATGACGTCGATCAGGACCGTGCGATGACCATCGTCAGGTCATCACGGCGCATGACGTCACCCATGTGCTGCTGCAGCTTCGTCAGGACGTGCTCCAGGATCACCTTTGGTGGTGCGCTCTGGTTCGCCGCGACGACGTCGAGTACGGCCTGCTCGCCAAAGCGATGATCGAACCGGTCGCGCGCATCGGTCATGCCGTCGGTGAACAGCACCAGCAGTTCGCTGCCGGGATCCCACGTGCGTTCGACCGTTCGCGGTACCGCGGGGCTCATGCCGAGTGGCGGCGCTCCCGCGCCCAGCCGTTCGACGCAGCCATCGGCGGTGACCGAAAAAGCGTGCGGATGTCCCGCGTTGGCATAACGCATGCGGCGGCGGAACGGGTCGATGACCGCGTAAAACGCCGTGACGAACATCTCCGTGCTTTCCAGCTCTTCGGCAATCGTCGCCAGGATCGCGTTGATCATCTCCTGCGGATCGGCGGTCGTCTGGGCATGGATCGACGCGGCACTCATCATCAGCGCCATGATCAGCGCGGCGCGGTAGCCGTGGCTCGACACGTCACCGATCATGACGCCGGTGCGGCCGTCGCCGAGCCGGAACAGGTGATAGAAGTCGCCACCGACGCTTTCGGCGGGGACGACGCGGGCGGCGATGTCCGCTTCCGGAAGAAAATGAGACGTCTTCGGCAGCAGCTTCATCTGCAGGTCGTTGGCGAGCTGCATTTCCTGCTGCATGCGTTGCTGGTTCAGCGAAGACCTGACGAGCCGGTTGATCTGGATCGCCGTCCCGATCTGCGTGGCGATCGCGGACACGAGCTTTTCGTCGCCGGAACTGAACGGCGCGCCGCTCCGCCGCCCCGAAAGAATCACCACGCCTAACGGCACGGCCGGGTGTCCGGGATTCGTCCACAGGATCGGCACGGACAACATCGAGCCCTGTCGGTACGGCTCCGGGTCGGACTGACCGGCGGGCTCGGCCGGTTCGGCGATGACGGCACGCTGCTCGCGAAACACGCGCGCGGTGTCAGACCGCGGATCGTGAACGGAAACCGGCGATGCGTCCTTGGGGTCGAAGCCAATTGCCGTCACCACCTGAAGCGTGTCCGTGACGCGATCGTGCACGAGCAGCGCCGCGCGCCCGGCACCGACCGTGTCCGCAATCTCCTCGAGGATACGCGCCGCCGCTTCCTCGAGGGACACCGTACGGCCGAAGATCTCGCTGGTGGTATAGAGCAGGTTGATCTCTTCGTACCGTTCGGCCAGCTCGAACGCCGCATGTTCGACTTCGAGCCGCGCGCGCTGCAGGTTCCCGACGAGCTGCGCGAGGAATTCCACGAACCGCGCCGCGTCGACCGTTGCGTTGCGGCAGGGACCGACGCCCACCCAGGCGCGCTTCGGTCCGGCGATCGCGGCGACGTACAACGTGTCGGCGCCCATTTCGACCTTCGCCGGTGCACCACCTGGCGGAAGCAGTTCGACCACCGCCGGCGGCGACATGGATGCGTGCCCCGCTTCCACCTTGAGGGGTCCCGTTTCGCCGTCGCGCGTCCACACGACCGCGTCGCAGCCGGTCGCGTGGATGAACGCGTGGACCAGCCGCTGCAGGTCGGTCACGCGCGATGCAACGTCAGGCGCACGACGTTCGCCGTCGAAGGGATCTGCTCGACGCGGTCCATCAGGCTGCACATCAGGAACAACCCGCGGCCGTCTTCGCGGAACAGGTTCCCGTCGTTGTCCGGGTCGATGAGGCAGGCGTCGAGGTCGAACCCGTCGCCTTCGTCCTCGACCTCGAGGATCAACGCCCGTTCATCCAGGGTGGCCCGGATGCGAACACCCTTCTGCAGATCCTCGTGGTTCCCGCGAAGGATCGCGTTCGACAGTGCCTCGGTCAGCGCCACCGGCACGTTGAGCCGGCATGCCCTGGACTGAAGCTTCTGTTCCGCGCAACGCTGGACGACCGCGCCCACGATCGGCTCGATCAACCGGATGTCGCTCGGGATGCGGACGTCGATCGGAAATCGGAGCTCGCCAAACGAGGGCTCGATTGGCGAGAACGCAGCAGAATCACTCATGGTCAACGATGAGGTGCGCCCGCGAACGTGCGCCGCGGGCTGGCGCGGCTCTGGTGATCAGCGATCCCGCAGCACGCGTCGTCAGGCGATCTGGAACAGTGTGTCGAGCTTGGTCAACTCGAACAGCGTCTTCAGGTCGTCGTTCAGGTTGGAGAGCCGGAGGTCACCGTTCAGTTCCCGGATCCGCTTCGATAGCGAAACGAGGACGCCCAGACCTGAACTGTCGATGTAGCCAGTCTGGCCAAAGTCCACCAGGAACCGCCGCTCCCCGCGGTCGAGCTCGTCGAGTACGCGCTGCTTCAGCTCCTGTCGGTTGCCGACGATGAGCTGCCCTTCCACCGCTACCACGCAAATATCTCCATCCTTCCGGACCGAAAAGCCCATGCCATTCTCCAGCGATCGACGGTATCCGGTGGGACCGTGGCGCCGTTCACGGATGGCGCACGGTGGCTCGAAATTTCGTCATTCTACCAGCTGCGCAACAGACCGGTGGCTGCCGGCGGCCGTTCTCTCCAGACGTCTGGGAGACGTCGCGACCGGAGCAGCCGTAACTCGTCAGCCCTGCCTGAATTTCGTGCGCAGGGCGTCCCCCACTGCCGGATGGACCAGGTCGTCCAGGCGACCACCGTAACGGGCGACCTCACGCACCAGGGACGCGCTGATGTAGGTGGTCTCCAGGGACGGCACCATGAACACCGTCTCCATGGTCGGCGAGAGGTGGCGATTCATGAGGGCCATCTGGTACTCGTATTCGAAGTCGCTGACCGCGCGCAGGCCACGGATGAACAGGGTCGCCCCGGCTTCCCGCGCGAAGTCCACGAGCAAGCCGCCGAATTGCCGCACCTCTATGCGAGGCTCGTCACCGACCGTGGCCTGGATGAACCGGACGCGCTCCTCGACCGTGAACACGGGCTGCTTCTGGACGTTGACGGCCACCGCAACCAGCAGTTTGTCCACGAACGACAGGCTGCGGCGGATGAGGTCCTCGTGACCGCGCGTCACGGGATCGAAGGTGCCGGCATAAATAGCGGTTCTGGTCATCGGAGTGGATTGGGAGCAATGGGGTCCAGATATCACGCTCGGTAGATCGTGACCGCGGTCCCGCCGTATGTCCGCGTGTCACCACCTTCCGGGAGCGCCTCGTGAACGTCGTGCTCCACCCCAAGAATGGCGGCAAACGGTACGCGCAGCCACTGGGCGGCAAGCTTGGGTGCCATACCCAGGTTGTACGGCGGGTCGGCGAAAGCCAGGTCGAACGCGCCCGCCTCCAGTTTCTGGGCGAACCGCAGCGACTCCGCCTTGTGGATGTACATGCGCTCGAGCGCACCGAGCATGGCGCCGTTTTCGCGGATCGCCCTGATCGCCGCCGGCGCCACGTCGACGAAGTCGGCGCGCTCCGCCCCGCGCGACAACGCTTCCAGGCCAAGCGCCCCTGAACCCGCATACAGATCCAGCACCGTGGCACCGACGACCTCTGGCTGGACGATGCTCATCCACGCTTCTCGCGCCCGGTCCCCGGTTGGTCGAACCCGGTCGTCACGAGGCGCGCGAATCGTGCGTCCTCGCCACTGGCCGGCGATGATCCGCACGTCAGCCGCGGATGTCGCAGAGCCGCGCCACGAGGCGGGCGGTGTCCTTCCACAGATCCCGTTCGAGGCGGTACGCCACGTCCACCTGCTGGGTCGCCGACCACTCGCTCAGCCGATGGGCAACACCCCACCACACGCCTTCCAGCTCGGTGGTGGCGTCGCGGAGCGCGAACTTGAGCCCGTTCTGACCGATCACACGCGGCGCCGAACCCAGCTTGATGCCGCGCGACGCCAGCAGTGGCGCCGGATTGCCAATGCCGAACGGTTCGAAGTGTCGCAGGAGCCGTTCGAGGGTGTCGTTCGCGTCGCACAGCGGGACCTCCAGGTCGACGCGCAACTCGGGAGTGAGGTCGTCCCTCGTCAGGCGCTCGCGGGCCACCGCATCAAACCGTTCGGCAAGCTCCGGAATCCGCGCTGCATCAACCGTGAGTCCGGCCGCCGCCCGGTGCCCGCCGTAGCGAACGAGCAAGTCCGCACACGCGGTCAGTCCGCCATGAAGGTCGAACGCGGGGATGGATCGGCCCGATCCCTTCCCGATGCCGCCATCGACCGCCACCAGCACCACGGGCCGGTAGAGATCCTCGACGAGCCGCGACGCGACGATGCCGATGACGCCCGGATGCCATCCTTCCGCCGCGATGACCAAGCCGACCGCGGAATCGAGGTCGCGCGTCGCCGCCAGCTTGCGTGCCGCATCGAGTGTTTCCCGGTCGATGGCCTGACGCGTGCGGTTGATCTCCTCCAGGTCGCGCGCGATCCCGTTCGCGGTGGACTCGTCCGATGTCATCAGCAGCTCGAGGCCGCGCTTGGCGTCGCCGATGCGTCCGACGGCATTGAGCCGCGGCGCCAGGATGAACCCGATGCGACCGGCGGTGAGCTCCTTCCCTTCGAGCCCCGAGGCGCTGATCAATGCGCGCAGCCCGGTGTTCTTCGTCTCGCCCATCATCCGCAGCCCGTACCGCACGAGGATCCGGTTCTCGCCACGCAACGGCGCGACGTCGGCCACGGTCGCCAGCGCCACCAGGTCGAGCATGTTGAGCGCCACGTTAGGCCCTGCCCCGTGGTGCTCGAGCAGCGCCAGCGACAGCTTGAACGACACCGCCGCGGCGCAGAGATCCTTGTCGGGATACTCACACCCGTCGACCCGCGGGTTCAGCACGGCGACACATTCCGGCGGCGGGCGACTCGGCAGGTGATGGTCGGTGATGATTACGTCGATCCCCTGGCTCCGGAGTCGCGCCACCGGGTCGTGGGCGGTCGTTCCGCAATCGCACGTCACCACGACCGTCGCCCCAGCCGCTACCGCCGCGCGAACGCCAGCGTCACCGAGGTCGTAGCCGTCGTTGATGCGGTGCGGCGCAAAAGGCAAGGCGTTGGCGCCGAGATGCCGCAACGTGCGAGTGAGGATCGTCGTCGAACACATCCCGTCGACGTCGTAGTCGCCGTGAACGAGGATGGTCTCACCGCCGCGAATGGCCGCACTGAGTCGAGCGACCGCCTTATCCATGCCGTTCATCGCGGCCGGCGGGTGCAACTGGTCCATGCGCGGGCGCAGGTACGTGCGCGCGTCCTCGACGTCGGCATAACCGCGCGCCACGAGCAGAGTCGCCACCAGCGGCGGCAACTTCAGCTCCGTGGTGAGCCGCTGCGCCAGGGCCGCGTCGATGATTTTTGGATTGGTCCAGCGCGCGGCCGGCCGAGTCCACGCCGGGGCCGGAACGTCCAGTGCGTCCTGCCGATTTTCGAGAGTGACCGCCATGCAGGAAAACTACTCGATCCGCATCACCCGAACGTCACCACCGGTTTGTGTGGTGTGGGGTTCTTCAACTCCCAACTCTTCAACTCCCTGAATAAAGCAGCACCCCACACGCCTCACACACCTCGATGCCTCCGCTGGTCGCCATGCGTGACCGGCGTTGCACAGGAATGGCGGTGTCGCAACAACTGCAGGCGCCGTTATCGAGCGCGAACAGCGCCTGGGCGCGGCGCCGGGTCCTGATGCGGTCATACTTCTGGAGCAACGCCGCGTCGACGTCCGCCGCGAGCTTGTTCCGCGCGCCTGACGCGGCCGCGAACTCGCCGCCCAGCTCCGCGCGCTCCGCCTCGATCTGCGCACGGGCATCGGCCTGCGACGCGTCGAGTTCCTGCAGGGTCGCCTCCTGGCGCTGGATCGACGCATGGCCGTCGGCGACCCGGTTCACGATGGCGCGCAGCTCGTTTTCCTCCTCCATCAGCATCTTCCGGCCGGCTTCGACCTGCAGCATCGCCGCGGTGGCCTCCCGCATTCGTTTGACCGAGTCGAGATGGGCGACATTGCGGTCGTGACGCTGCCGGTGATCGCTGATCCGTCCTTCGAGTTCACGCTGGCGTCGCTCGTCCGCCTCCACGGCGGACCGCGTTTCCTCGATCGAGCGCGTGGTTCGCTGCCGAAGCAGGTCCAGTTCCGCAAGGCGTGGGTTCAGGGCGTCCAGCGCGCCTTGC
>CAMPKM010000125.1 GCA_946887155.1 uncultured Gemmatimonadota bacterium | reverse complement strand
TCTCGACGAACGTTATGGTTGGGCGACCGTCGGGGCTTCTCGCAACGCTTGGCGTTTCCGCCATCCACGGCTACGGTAACAAGCGGCGCGAGGATCGCGATGCGTTGGCACCTGACGTGGGAGTTGTCATCGTGCTTGGAGACGTCATGTTCGTCGAGGTCCGGCATCGCTGGCTGCCGGAATGGGAAGGGGAACGTTTCAGTAGTTCTGCATTCACTTTGGGTTGGCGCGGAAGGTGACGCCGCCGCCCGGACATGCGTTTGCGGCTGCCGGTGGGTAGGGAAGGCGTGAGGCACTCGCTTCGCTCGTGTGTCCACAGTGTGATATTGTGGATTCAGCACGGCAGAATGCGATTCGTTAGGTCGTGAAGCAGAGTTGGAGGCTGAGTGGCGAGCATTTCGTTCTTCTTAGCAGCGTGCTTCCTCGGCGGATTAGGCGGTGCCGTCGGTTCCATGATCGGCGGTGCCTTCGGCCAGCACGGCTTGTTCATTGGCGGCTTCCTGGGAGGGCTCGCCACGGCGGTCGTATTCGCCCGACTGGCCATCTGGCGCAAATGGATTGGTGAGAAGCAGTTTTGGCCCACTGCCGTTGGCGCAGCGGTTGGCTTCCTGGCCGCGGCAACGGTGGCTGTCAACACCCTGTCGACCCCCATTGGACCGATTCTCAGCACCTCACTGACTGGCATTGGTGCGCTCGTTGGACGCCGTTTGTCACGCTGAAACTGATGTCGCAGCGGAACGCCAACGGTGCGCGCGCCGTTCCACTGTGAGCAGCGTGACGTCGGCCTTTCCGGCTCTCCGATGAGAAGCCGCGCGCGTGCATGGACGATTCTTATTCTGCTCGCCAGCTGTCAGACCCTAACGCCGGCTCGGCTCGGTCCTCCAGCGGCAATCCTGTCGGGGCTGTCACCGATGATGGAGGAGAACGGGCTGAAAGTGACCTGTCTCGGCGACAGTACCAACATTCCCGACGGCACGATACCGGTTGACCTGCTTCTCGCCCCCGACTCGGGAGTCTCCTCGAGCGTCGTCCGAGTGGTATACACTCGAACGTCGGCGCGCCCGCAGCAGCCCTCGTTATCGGTGTCGGTGCACGAGATCGGTCAGACGCGCGTCGTTGGCCAAGGGTGCGGGCCGCGCGGCGTGACGCTCCGGGGAACGGCCGCCCGTTTCTCCACCCTCGCGCTTTCACTGACGACCTGGGTGCCAGTCCGGATCACGGTTCGGGACGCCGAGTGGCGGGCGCTCGCCTCGCGAACGCTTGCCGCGACCACCCTCCGGCCCCTCGAGTTGACGTGGCGGTAGAGCAGGGTCTAATGTGCGTTGCGGCTCGCGCTCGAGCCTTCGACTACCCCATGCGAACCAAACGCACGCTCGAACTGAGTAACGACGCACGAAAGCAGGCGATCGCGTCGATTCGCCGACATCTCCACGAAGAGTTCGACCAAGACATCGGTGATTTGAAGGCGTCGGTCCTGCTCGACTACTTCCTCGCCGAGCTTGGCCCGTCCCTATACAACATGGGCGTTGCCGATGCCAAGGCGGTCCTTGTGGAACGCGTGGAAGATCTGGCTTCTCTGAGTCTGGACGAATTTACTTACTGGCCAGCGTCCTCCAGACGCCGTGCGTGAGGTGTAGGCCCGCAGCACCCGCGACCGCGGACTACAGCTCAGTCGACGACGTAGCGCCATGCTCCATCAGGCTGCCGTTTCCAGATCGTGAAGAACAGCCCACCGGGCGCGTTGTTGCCCTGCACGACAGGTCCGACGTTGAAAGCGAGATCGCTGGCGGCGGAAACGCTGCCCCAACGCGCCTGCCACTGAATTCCCGCGAAACCCGGCGGCGGTGTCCGAAAGCCTTCACCGATGTCTTGCGGTCCGAAGACGTACCGACTGCCGTCTATTTTCGCCGCATCCGTTGCGGCAAATGCCATGAACGCGGCACGCATGTCCCGCCGCGCCGAGTCGGAGAACGCCGCCTCGACCGCGATGACTGCATTTCGAGCCATTAGGCTGTCCTCGCGCCAGACCGACTGGCTGACCGCACGGCGCCGAATCGAATCTGGCAGCCAGGTCTTCGGCCCTCGCTCCCGTCGGCTGCGCCCCAACGCAAGAGCCATCCACTTTCCACTTACATCTCTGCGCCAGTAGACCTTGAATGCACCGGGGAGTGTGTCGCCGTCTGGCCGCACGACATCAAGATATCCGTAGGAGTACCCATCATTGCCGTCTGCTGATACATCCAACCGAACGACGCTCCACAGCGCGACCGACCGCACGTTCAGCGTATCTCGCAAGAGAAAGGTGCGAGCAGCGGCGGGACCTTTGCCCAGCGTTGCGAGAGCTGCAGAGTAAAAGCCATCCGTGGCGATGACGCCAGTGACCGAACCTATGAAGTCGCGCGCCCCTTGCGCTCCCAGCTGCTCGTGCACGCTCGACAACTCGGCGCGACGCGACGCGAGATCGACCGAGGCTGGTCCGGGCGCCGATGCCGCAGAACGCGCGCAACCGGAGATGCCGAGCGCCATCGAAAGAGACATGATCGTGCGAATCACGAGCAATTGGGTCACCGTCGTCTGGGTCGGGGTGAGGGAAGACCGATCCACGCACACTATCGAGGGGTGATGCGGATTCGGTCAAACGATCCGGGATAAGTGGTTCCGGATGCTGTCCAGCCGACACTCTGTATACGTACACATCCACAATCGCAGACCACGTGGTGCGCCCCTCGCTATTGTTGCGTAGCTCCACGCAACTTGGCGCGCACAGGAGTTGCGGATGGCGGTGGAGTTGATGGAACGCGCCGCGGCAGTCGCTTTACTCGGGTCCCCTGCCGCGAACCGTACCTGTTCCGCTGCAGATGAAGCGTAATCCGTTAGCCTGCGACGGACGTTCTGGAGCATCCATGTTTTCGTTGCACCTCGCGCGGCAGACGAAGTGGATTGTCGTGGTGGCGACTGCCTTGGCCGTCGCCGCGATGCTTCGCTATCCCGGAGGCACAGCGCTGGACACGACGACCATCGGCTACTCGCTCTCACACAACTTCCTGAGCAATCTCGGGATGACGATCGCATACAACCACGAGCCGAATCGGCTCGGTGCGGCACTGTTCGTGGCGAGCCTTCTGTTACTCGTCGTCGGCCTGGGAACCGTCGTCGGAGTCATCGCGCGATTTCTTGCCGTCGATGCGGATAGCCGCCGCTGGGCAGTGTTGGCTTTTATCGCTCTCCTCGCCGTATGTGTCGCGTTCGCAGGAGTCGCAGTGACGCCTGAGAACCAGTTGATGTCCCTGCATGTCAGCTTCACGAAGTGGGCATGGCGTATTGCCCCCGCGGTCGCTCTCTTCCTTGGCGTCGCTTCGCGTCGCAATTCCCGGTTGCGCCGGCGAGCTGCAGTCGCCTGGTTTGCCGCGGCGGTGCTGCTCGGTGCTTACGCAACGCTCCTGAGTTGGGGGCCGAGCGTTGCCACAGCCGATGGCCTGTTACTGCAGGTGATTGCGCAAAAGGCAGCGACCGTGGTTGTAATGGTTGCGTTGTTGACCGCCGTCGGTGAGGTCGAACTAGCGAAGCGAGAAGAGGGAACAGCGCACCCTTAAGCGCCACGCAGATGATAGTCATTCTGCGCGCAGAGCCTCCATGGGCTGCACGCGCAGTGCGCGAACCGCGGGTACGATGCAGGCGAGCGCGCACACACCGAGCATCACGATCGCGTACCCGATGAGCAGCGCGATCTCGCCGAGCGTGAGGCCGCGGGGTTCGATCCCGGCGAATTCGGTCGTGTGCTGCACGCCGATGGCCGCCACGGCGATGAGGACGCTGCCCGCGATCACACCGAGGGTGACGTGAGTCAACGGGCGCCTGAAGAGCGCCGTGACCACCCGGCGCGCGCTGGCGCCTAACGCCACACGCACCCCCACTTCGCGCGTGCGGCGCGCGACGATGAATGACAGCACGGCGTAGATGCCGGACAGCGAGAGCAACAGGGCGACGGCGGTCATTCCCATGATGATCTTTTGCCACAGGCCAAGGAACCAGAGCAACGGCGTCTTGAGCTGGTCGATCCGCGCGAGCTGGTCGATGCGGAGCGCCGGGTCCACCGCTGACGCCAGGTCGCGAATACGGGGGCCGAGCGGCAATGGGTCACCGCGGCCACGCACGAGCATACTGAGCGCGGTGCGGCCGCCCGGGACGATTGGCCGGTACACGCCAGCCGTCCGCGCGCGCTCCAGGGCAGGGGCCATCCCCAGCTCCTTGACCACGCCGACGATCTCGTACCACGGCAGTCCGGCCCAGTTCGAGTCGACGGCCGCCGTCGTACTGACGCGGATGCGATGCCCGATCACATTGCGTCCCGGCATGACGAGGTCCGCGAAACCCTGGTCGACGATCACCACACGAGCATCAGGCGAGAGATCGCCACTCGTGAATGCGCGACCCTGGATGATCGGCGCCTGCAGCACCGTGAAGTATGACGGATCGATCTGGGCCGTCGAGACCCAGAACAAGGCGCTATCGGGCAGGGACTCCACGCCGACGCGCCGCTCGGCGTGATAGTCGTGCGGCAACGAGCTGACGAATGTCACGCCGGCCACGCCGGGCTCTGCCTCGAGCCGTTGCTTGAGGGTCTCGAGCGAGGTACTCAGGCGCGCGCCCAGCGCTGCAGCCGCTTCGGGCGTCATGGGTTCTGCTGACGGAGCGTCGATGGCGACTTTTACGCCCAGGTACTCCTGTGTCGGGAAACCGGCATCCTTCGACGCGATGCGGTTGGACTCGCTGTGCAGAAGCAGCACGACCGCCGGGAACATGACGGTGAGCGTGACCTGTACCACAATGATGGCCGTCCAGACGCCGCCAAAGTTCACGCCACCGCCGGAGGTTCCGGAGCGAAGCCGGGTCCCGAGACCGCGAGTGATCTTCCGCGCCGGCATCACCCCCGCCACCACGGCTCCGATCACCGCGAGCCCGAGCGCGTACAGAATCGTCGTGGGCGACAGGTTGAAGTTGTACCAGAAGGGGAGCAGGTCGTAGTTCGCCTCGATGTAGGGCCTGCCCAGGCGCGACAGTGCCAGTTGCGCCATGGCCAACCCGACCACGGTCGCGACGCCCGCGAGCACCAGCGCCTCGGCGAACATCTGCGTCACGATGCGGCGGCGGCTCGCGCCTAACGCGCTACGGACGATGAGCTCCGTCTCCCGCGCCGCTGCACGGGCGAACAGGAGCAACGCGACGGTGCTGCAGACCAGCACCACCAGCGCGACGACGAAGGCGTAGGTCAGCGCCATCACCTGCAGCTCGTCGGTGCTGTTCACGCCGCCCTGGGCGTACGGAATCACGTGCGGCTGGATCTGCGCATGCGTGGTCGGGTGTTCCGCGGCGAGCCGCTGGCCCATTGCGGTAACCTCCGCCTGCGCGTTTTCGAACGTCATGCCGTTCGCGAGGCGGCCGAACACGGTGATGGCGATGCCCCGCCTGGGCTCGACGCCGGAAACGTCCGTGCGCAATGGAAGCCACAGCTCATGCGCCACAGGGAATGCATACCCCTCGGGCATCACACCGACGACCGTCGCGAACCCGCTGCCGAGCTGCACGCTGCGCCCGATTATCCGCGGGTCGCTTTCGAAACGTCTGGCCCAGACGTCGTAGCCGAGCACCACCACGGGCGGGGCTCCCGCCTGTTCGTCCGACTCGTGGAGAACGCGGCCGAGGACGGGACGCGCCGGGGCAATCCGGAACGCGGACGCGGTGATTTCGGCCGCAACTACGGTCGCCGAACTACTGACCGTGCCCACCAGGTTGACACTCTTGTGGCTATAGGCGCCAAGGTCCGTGATCGATCGCGCGGTGCGCCAGATCTGATAATCGTAAAGCACGTGATCCTCGTCCTGACTCGTCTTCAAGTCCAGGTTCTGGATCTTCACGATGCGATCGCCATCCGGGAGCGGCAGTTTGGTACTCGTTATGACGTCGAACATCTGGAACGTGACCGCGCCAAACCAGATGCCGAACGCCATC
Organism: uncultured Gemmatimonadota bacterium; assembly: GCA_946887155.1. Next base: position 1,567 of record CAMPKM010000125.1, on the reverse strand, counting down.
GCCAGGCCGCCAATGACGGTGAGTCCGGGATACTTCACGAGCATCCGGAGGCCCAGCTTCAGGTCGAGTGAAATTCCGCTGGCCCAGGAGAAGCGATTGGATCGAGTCATGACACCGCGATTGGGGAGTTGCATGGACTACGGAACGTCAGCGGCGGGGATTCGCTCCGGCAGTCGCCATTCGCCGAATGGGAGAATGAAGGGGTCGAACGGCAGGCTGGGCCGTCTCACGGCCCCTTATCATGAGGGCATGGATAGTCTGCTTCTGTTCATGCAGGTCGCGCGCCGGGACCGGCCGACGTGGGCCCCCGGCGAATTCGAAGGGATGGTGGTGCACTTGCTCGTCGGTGCCGCCGTGGCAGTGGGCGTGTTCCGGCTCGTCCCTCGTATTCCATGGCCTCGCACCGTCGGTTGGCGGTTCGTCGCTTTTCATGTCATCGCCGCACCTGTGGCGACCGCCCTTTGGCTGGGCGTGTCGTGGTCGCTGGGGCCGTTGGTTGGAGCCGCGTCGGACGCCAGTGCCATGCAGCGGTTCAAGGAAATGATGGTGATCGGCAGCTTTTTCTACGTGCTCATCTCCGGGCTGTCCTATTCGTCGCATGGGGCTCGCCGGGCGGCGCAAGCGGAGGCGGTTGCCGCGCAAACGCAGCTCGCGACCCTGCGCTCGCAGCTCCAGCCACACTTTCTGTTCAATTCGCTGCATACGATCGTCCAGCTCATTCATATCGATCCACGCCGCGCCGTCGAGGCCGCCGAGCTCGTCGCTGACCTGCTGCGGCGAACGCTCGAGGAACAGCGCGATGAAGTTCCGTTGCGCGATGAATGGCAGTTCGTGTCACGCTATCTCGCCGTCGAACAGATGCGTTTCGGCGAACGCCTGGTGTTGAAGGCTGACCTTCCACCAGACCTCGATACGGAACGCGTGCCATCATTTGCGCTGCAGACGCTGGTCGAGAATGCCGTGCAGCACGGAGCAGCGCCGCGTGTGGCTCCTACCGAGATCGCAATCAACGGAACGCGGAGCAAGTCCGGGCTGGTGATTACGGTACGCAACAGCGGTGACGGCGATGCGTCGCCAGTCAATGGCACCGGAACGGGGACCGGATTGGCGCGGTTGCGCGAGCGGCTTGCCGTACTGTATGGCGGAGCGGCCACGCTCATCTCGCGACCGATTTCGACCGGCGGCTACGAAGCCGTGCTGACCGTTCCACGGAACAGCGTGATCGACGCGTGAGAGTCACCGCCCTCATCGTCGATGACGAGCCGATTGCGCGCGCCGGTCTCAAGGGCATGCTGTCCGCATTCGACTGGATCGAAGTCATCGGCGAGGCGGCCGACGGCCAATCGGCGGCGCGGGCGATCGAGCAACTGAAACCCGAGCTGGTGTTCCTCGACGTGCAAATGCCCGGACTGCTCGGCACCGACGTGCTTCGCCACATTGATCATCGCCCGTTCGTCATTTTCACGACGGCCTATTCGCAGCACGCCGTAACCGCCTTCGAGGTCGGCGCGGTCGATTATCTGCTGAAGCCATTTGGCGCCGCGCGTCTCGCCGCGGCACTGGAACG
>CAMPKM010000124.1 GCA_946887155.1 uncultured Gemmatimonadota bacterium | reverse complement strand
GAACCGACCTGCGCGATTTCCTTTTTGCCGGTGGTCATCACCGACATCTTCCTGAGCTCTTCGATGACGGCGGTGACAGCGCGCTCGATGCCGCGCTTGATCGCCATCGGGTTGGAGCCGGCGGTCACGTTCTTGAGTCCTTCGCGGAAGATCGCCTGGGCGAGCACCGTTGCCGTCGTGGTGCCGTCGCCAGCGACGTCCGACGTCTTGGTCGCGACTTCCTTCACCATCTGCGCGCCCATGTTCTCGACGGGATCCGAAAGCTCGACTTCCTTGGCGACGGTGACACCGTCCTTCGTGATGGTCGGGGCACCGAACTTCTTGTCGAGGACGACATTCCGTCCCTTCGGGCCGAGGGTGACCTTCACTGCTTCGGCAAGCTTGTCGACGCCGCGCTTCAGCGCCGCGCGCGCCTCAACGTTGAAATGGAGTTCTTTGGCAGCCATATGTGATTCTCGTTAGGAGGGTGTCGTTAGTGGAGGTCCGAGGTCCGAGGTCAGAAGTCAGGGGGAGCGTTCTCGCTGCCCGCCTGCCCGTCCGCCCGACCTACCGTCAGTTGATCACTGCGAGAACATCGCTCTCGCGCAGAATCAGGTACGTCTCGCCCTCGATGGTGACTTCGGTGCCGCTGTACTTGCCGTAGAGGACCTTGTCGCCAACCTTCACTTCCATCGCGACCTTGGTGCCGTCTTCGGTGCGACCCGGGCCGACGGCGACGATCTCGCCCTGCTGCGGCTTCTCCTTGGCGGTGTCCGGGATATACAGTCCGCCACGCATCGTTTCGGACTCCTCCAGCGCCTTCACAACGACGCGGTCGGCGAGCGGCGCAATCTTGGTCGCCGCAGCGCTCTTAGTGGCCATAGCGTGCATCCCTCCTGCTTGGGGAACGGTGGTGAAATCGTGCTGGCACTCATGGGCCACGAGTGCTAGCAGGGGCGGGAAAGCTATGAGAGACGGCCTGCCCGGTCAAGCCCTCGACGCCTTCCATTGAAAGCCACATAAACCCAATGTTCTTTGACTGTTATGGGCGTCACTTAAAGTTAAATATCAGACCGCCACGCGTTCTCTTCAACAACCTTTCCACAATGGACGCATGTGGAATCCCGTGTTACTGTCGGCCAGCCACAGCACTGACCTGAGGGATCCGACATGAAGACCGCTGCTTCGCGCTTTGCTTTTTTCTCGTCGTTCGTGCTCGCCGTAATGCTGCCTGCACGCGGCGACGCGCAGCAGAAGCCCACCATCGAGCAGTTCATGAGCCCCGCCTCGCCGCTCGATCTCGTCGCGGCAAAAAAAGCGGATCGCATGGCGTGGATGGTCTACGACCGCGGAATGCGCAACGTCTACAGCGCCGCCGCGCCCGATTTCCGGCCGGTGCGCCTGACGCGTTTTCTCGAAGACAACGGCATCGACATCAGCAACGTGAAGATATCGGACGATGGCCGCGTGGTGGTGTTCGTGCGCGGCTCCTCGCCTAACAGCGAGGGCTGGGTCGCCAATCCCTCGCATGACCCGGATGGCGCCGCGCGCGAGATCTGGGCCGTTCGCACGGCGGCGGGATCACCGGCGTTCCGGATCGCGGAAGGCAGCTCGCCCGAGTTGTCCCCCGACGGGCGGTTCGTGCTCTACGTGAAGGACGACCAGATCTACCGCGCCCGCGTGTCGCAGGCGGCACCGGTCAGCGACATCGACAAGGGTGAGAAGCCGTACATCACGGCCTGGGGCGAGAACAACAATCCCCGCTGGTCACCCGATGGATCCAAGGTCGCCTTCGTCACGACACGCGAGAATCATTCCTTCATCGGCCTCTACGACGTCGCCACGCGATCCGTGACATACGTGTCGCCGAGCGTGGATTACGACGGATTGCCGACCTGGTCTCCCGATGGAAGGCAGATCGCGTTCACGCGCCGGCCTGGATTGCCGTTTGGCCGGCAGGGTCAGGGCGGTGCCGGTGCGCAGAGCCTCGGCAATCCGGCCGGACCCGCCGGACGCGGTGGCGCCGCCGGTGTATGCGCCAGCACGTCACAGGGCGGACGTGGTCGTGGCGGGCGCTTTGGTGGCCAGCCCGATACCGCCACGGCGGTGGATCGCGCGTTCCCTGGTCTCTGTCGCGCGACGTTCCGCGGCGGCTACACGCTGTCGATCATGATCGCCGACATCGGCAAGGGTGCGGTCGACCACGTCACGGAAAGCACCGCCACGGCCCGCGAGATCTGGCACAACCAGCCCGACGATCGCGGCTTCAACAACATCAACCGAATGTTCTGGGGCGATGGTCATCTCGTCTTTCCCCTGTCGCCCAGCACCGATGAATGGGATCGCTACTGGTCGGTCAAGCTCGACGGCTCGACGACCGAGCCCATCCTGCTCACGACCACCGACGGGCTGATCGAGGATGCAACGTCGGCCATGCTGTCGCCGGACGGCAAGACGCTCTACTACTGCACGAACGCGCAGGACATCGAGCGCCGCGACATCTGGGCAGTGCCGGTGACCGGCGGCACGCCACGGCAAATCACCAGCGGCGACGGCATTGAGACCTATCCCCAGCCGTTAGGCTCCGGCCGTCAGGTGGGCGTGCTGTACTTCGACGCCAGGCAGCCAGCATCGGTCGCCGTGGTACCGGCCGCGGGCGGCAAGGCGAGGGTGATCTTCCCGACGCTGCCCAAGGATTTCCCCACCGAGGCGCACGTCGTGCCCGAGGTCATCCGCGTCAAGGCCGCGGATGGTCTCGAGGTGCCTAACCAGTTGTTCATCCCGAAGGACCTGAAGCCGGGCGAGCGCCGCCCGGCCCTCGTCTTCGTCCATGGCGGGCCCTCGCGCCAGATGCTCCCCGGCTATCACTACATGCAGTTCTATCACTGGTCGTATGCGTACAACCAGTGGCTGGCCAGCCAGGGCTATGTCGTGATGTCGGTGAACTACCGGAGCGGGGTCGGTTATGGACGTTCCTTCCGCCAGGCGCCTAACACGGGCCGGAACGGAAACGCCGAATACCAGGACGTGCTGGCGGCCGGCAAGTATCTCCAGACGCGGCCCGACGTCGACCCGGCCCGGGTGGGGATCTGGGGCCTCTCGTATGGCGGCGTGCTCACGGCCCAGGCGCTGGCGCGGAATTCCGACATCTTCGTGGCCGGGGCGGACCTCGCCGGCGTGCATCTCTGGGGCAGCTCGCTCGATACGGCGGCCGTCTCCTACCAGTCGTCGGCCATCTCGGCCATCGACACCTGGAAGTCGCCGGTCTTTCTCGTTCACGGCGACGACGACCGCAACGTCGATTTCGCCCAGACCGTCGGATTGGTGCAGTTGCTCCGGGCCCGCGGCATCTACCATGAGCTGATGGTCATTCCCGACGACCTGCACGAGTCGATGATCCACGGCTTGTGGCTCGATACCTGGACGCGGATCGGGAAATTCCTGCACCGGTTTGTCTGGGAAAAGCAGACGGCGACGACTTCCTCATCGCCGTCGCGCTAACTTGGAGTTGTGTCGGATATCCAGGACCGGCTGACCGCGCACATCGGCGACCGCTATCGCGTTGAGCGAGAGCTGGGGCGCGGCGGCATGGCCACGGTTTTCCTGGCCACCGACGTTCGCCATGACCGGGAGGTCGCGGTCAAGGTCTTGCACCCCGAGTTGGGTGCGACCATCGGGTCGGAGCGGTTCGAGCGCGAGATCAGGCTGGCCGCCAAGCTGCAGCATCCCCACATCCTGGGCCTGTATGACTCGGGGTCGGCTGACGGCCTGCTGTACTACGTCATGCCGTTCATCCAGGGCGAATCGGTCCGCGACCTGCTCGATCGCGAAAAGCAGCTCCCGATCGACGACGCGCTCCAGATCACGCTCGAGGTGGCCGACGCGTTAGGCTACGCGCATGCCCAGGGGATCGTGCACCGCGACATCAAGCCGGAAAACGTGCTGATGTCGAACGGGCACGCACTGGTGGCCGATTTCGGGATCGCCCGGGCGCGGCAGGAGGCGGGCCAGCAACGCCTGACGCAAACGGGCATGGCCGTCGGCACGCCGGTATACATGAGCCCCGAGCAGGCCACCGGTGAACACGTCGGGCCATCCTCCGACATCTACAGCCTGGGCTGCATGCTGTACGAGATGCTCGCGGGTGAGCCGCCGTTCACCGGCCCGAACCCGATGGCGATCATGGCCCGGCACGCGATGGAGGGGGTGCCGAGTGTGCGGATCGTCAGGCCGTCGGTGCCGGAGGAGGTCGAGGAAGGGATCTTTGCCGCCCTCGAGAAGTCGGCAGCCGACCGGCCGAAGTCCGCCGCCGATTTCTGCGCGATACTCGGCACCCCGTTAGGCGCCACGGCGACGCGACGGACGTCGCGGCACACCGCGGCCCGGCGCGTGCCCACGGCCGCGGCGCTTCCGCGGCACACGGCCGAAACGGTGGCGCCGGTTCCCTTCTGGCGCCGTCCGCCCGCCATCGCGGCCGCGGTCGTCACCCTGGCGGGACTGGGATTGATCGCGTTCCAGATGAACCGGAACGCGGGGGCCGTCGTGCTGACCGATGCGCTGGATCGCAAGGTAGCTGTTCGATACTTCGACGTTGCCGGCGGTGATGTTGCCGACCTCCGACCGACGGCTGAGCGCCTGACGGAGTCCCTCATCCGCGACCTCTCGACATCGCGCGAACTCAACGTCGTTTCCGCCAACGGTGTCAGCCCCTTTCGAGGCAAAGACGTCTCGCGAGACAGCATCGGACGCGCCCTGAAGGTGGGGACGCTGGTCGAGGGTGTCATCGAGCCCGATGGTATCGACCATGTGGCCATCACGCTCCGTTACTACTACGGTGATGGCAGCAATCGTGGCGACCCGACGACAACGCGTGTTTCGCTGGATTCGCTCTTTACCGCCGAAGAGGAAGTGGCGCGAGAAGTGTCTGCCGCGCTTCGCGAACGACTCGGGCCGGACATCAAGTTCCGGGAATTGCAGGCGGGCACGCGAAGCTCGGTCGCCTGGACGCTGTTCAACCGGGCCGAGCGTGCCCGACGCGACGCGGCATCGTTAGGTCCGCAGAGCGCAGACAGTGCTCGCGAAGGACTCTCGGCGGCGGACTCACTGTTTCGCGCCGCCCGGTCGGCCGACGACCAGTGGGTTGAGCCTGCACTCCAGGCGATCCAGGTCGCCTTTGACCGGCGTCGCTTCGTGAAGCCCCCTCCGGGGACGAATGCGCTCGATAGTGTTCGCCTGGTGGTTGCCGCACTCGACTCCGCACTGGCCCGAGTCGAGACGGCGCTCAGCATCGATCCGTCGTCAGGCCGGGCAGTCGAGATGCGTGGAACGATCAAGTACGAAAAGTGGAGGTTGGGCCGGCTCGTGCTCGATCCGGCCGTGCGGTCCGCGCTGCTCAACGACGCCGAACGAGATCTGTTGGAGGCGATCCGGCGCGATCCGAGCCTCGTGACGCCCTACGCCACGCTGGCGTTCCTGTATTACGACAAGAAAGACGTACCCACGTCCCTGCAACAGGCGCGAGCCGCCTATTCCGCGGACGAGTTCCTGGTGAACTCCAGTGCCATTCTGAACCGGCTTTTTTACGGCTCCTACGACACAGAACAGTTTCTCGAAGCCCGCAGGTGGTGCGACGAAGGACACGCGCGATTCCCGCGCAACTTCGAGTTCACGTTATGCGGACTGTGGCTGATGCTGGCGCCCGATGTTGAAGCGGACATCGACTCGGCGTGGGTGCTGGCCGCCCGCGTCGATTCCCTTGCCCCGGATGGTGACCGTCCCCTGCTCTCTCGCATGGCACGGATGATCGTCGGCGGCGTAATTGGGCGTCAGGCCCTGACGATGAGCAACGGTCCCCGGCGAGAGGCGCGCCTCGACAGCGCGCGTCGAGTGCTGGAGTCGGCACAGGGGGACCGCACCGTGGATCCGCACCAGGAATTGCCGGGCTATCGCGCCGTCATGCTCGCGCAATTCGGTGATCTCGAGCAGGCGATGGCGCTGCTGCGCTCCTATGTCGCGGCCAATCCTGATCATTCGTTCCGCGTTGGCGGTAATGTGCACTGGTGGTGGCGAGAACTCAGGAGCGAGCCAGGCTTCGACGCGTTGCTCAGTCGTTCGAGGTAATTCGCGCCACAGGTCTGCGGCTGGGGTCGCTCGCATGCGGCTGTGTTCGCCACGTGGGTGCTGTCCACTTCTCGCACTGGGTCTTATCGTTGCACCGGCCTCCGCCTAACACTGCCGCCGGATGCCGCAACGACATTGCACCCGACCCGAAGTTGGAGGAACGGACATGAAAGTGCGCACCTTGTTCCTGTTTTCACTCGCCACACTCGCTGCCTGTAGCGATAACGATCCGACGCGCCCCGATAGGTCCATCCTGAACGGGCCGGCAGCCGCGGTCTCTGATGGCTCGACCGGCGGGAATCCCGATTTCTGGTTCCTGACGCCCATGGTCGACAATCCGACCGGCAACCCGTTGTACCTCGACCACGGCGCGACGACGAGCGTGCCGGCGATGGTCCAGATCACGGACATCACTTCAGGTCTTCCGGGAACGATTGTCCTCGCCCCCAGTGCCGCCACGGCTGGGACGTCGCAATACCAGTACGACTGGATAATTCCCGACGGCGCCGACAAGGTCTACCGCGTCGCCATTCTCGTAGGCGACGACACGTTAGGCTTCGCCGACATACGAACGGCTTCCAGCCCCGGAAAGGCCAAGAACGCGACGACCAACGAGGAGATCATACTGTCCGACGGCCGCAACCTGCCGATCAAGTTTGTCATCGAGCAGTTCGCGTTATGCGACCCGGCCGGCACGTTGTGCAGCCAGGGAGAAATCGACCTGTCCGTCGGGGGTGAAGTGACCATCGACATCCCCGGATACGGTCGCAGTGGCGTGACGATTCCGCCGCAACCGGGTGGTGGCACCACCACGATCACGCTCCGGGTATGCGGCGAAGACGATCCGGAGTCGGGCTTCACCGACATGAACCCGGCGGTCACCGACATCCCGACCTACGGCCCCTGCCTGAGCGTGAACGCCGATCCGCCTCTGTCCGAGGTGATGCCCACCACATCCGGGCTGCTCGTCGTCCCCGCGACCGTGTTCATCTGCGACATCACCGTCGACCTCGGCGTCATGGCGCACGAACAGCAGGAGCGCATAACGATGCATCGATGGGACAATGGTCCCGACCAACTCCATGCGCTGCCGCATGCGGCGCACGCGTGTGCCCCCTCGGTCAGTTCAACGGGAACGACGGGATTTTTCGCCAACCTTACTCGTGGCTCGTTTCGAGCCGCTGGTCGAGCGCTCGTCTCGCTGCTGACGCCCCGGCCGCTCTACGCCGCCGTCATGCTGGATGTGGGCGCCGGCGGTTTCACTCGTCAGTTCAGCGCGTTCCAGTTTGCACTACCGTCGAAGATTGCAGTGGTCGGCACCAGTAACTTCGGGAATGTAACCGAACCCGTGAATCCGACGGTTCTCATCACGGACCTGGGGGGCGATCCGGTCGAAGGCGCGACCGTTCGCTTTGTGACGTCGCCGTTCGAGTGCGATCCCAACGCCGAACCTCCCTCGATTGCCTCAGTAATCGGCACTATGGTGACGCCGGCGAACGGCCAGGCGACGACGGCGACCAAGGCC
>CAMPKM010000123.1 GCA_946887155.1 uncultured Gemmatimonadota bacterium | reverse complement strand
AGTCGGCGCGCCAGGCGGGGGCCGCGTTGCTGATCTGCATCGGCGAGTCGCCTGACGCGGCGGACAGGGCCCGTGACGTCGCCGCGGGATACCCGGGATTCATCTGGCATACCGCGGGCATGCATCCGCACGACGCCGCGCACTTTGACCTGTCGCGGGATCTCCCGCGCGTGCGGGAACACCTGCAGCATGGCGCGGTGGCGATCGGCGAGTGTGGTCTCGACTACCACTACGACAATTCGCCGCGCGACGTACAGCGAAAGGTATTCGAGTCGCAGCTGCACCTCGCGGCCGACACGGGTCGCCCGGTCGTGGTGCACACTCGTGAGGCGGTCGATGACACGATGGCGCTTGTGCGTGAAGCGGGGCAGGCGGGCGTGCGCGGCGTGCTGCACTGTTTTACCGGACCCGCCACCCTCCTGGATGTCGCCGTCGCCAGCGGCTGGTATCTCTCGTTCAGCGGCGTCGTGACGTTCAAGAAGTGGGCCGATGACGGATTGATCCGGTCGATTCCGGCCGATCGCATCCTCGTTGAATCGGATGCCCCCTACCTCGCGCCGGTCCCTCTTCGGGGGAAGCGGAACGAACCGGCTCATGTTGCGCTGACGCTCCGGCACGTCGCCAGGGCTCGCGAGATCGATCCACACACGATGGGCGCGCAGGTAGTGGATAACACTCGCCGCCTGTTCAATCTGGCAGCACCCGATCACCATCCATAGGTTGCCCGTCCGGCCGAGGACGATCTCCATATTTTGCCATCTGCCATCACTCCAACCATCTGATCGTGTCCGTTCCTTCCGACATCGAAATCGCCCAGAAAGCAAAACTCCGCCCGATCGCCGACGTCGCTGCTGAACTCGGTCTCACGCCGGACGACCTCGATCTGTACGGGAAGTACAAGGCAAAAATCCCGATCGAAATCGCAAGCCGGCCGCCGCGCGGCAAGCTCGTGATCGTGACCGCCATCAACCCGACGGCGGCTGGAGAAGGAAAGACCACGATGTCAGTTGGCCTGGCGCAGGCCTTCCGCAGGATCGGCCAGCGCGTGGCGCTCTGCATTCGCGAGCCGTCGCTGGGGCCCGTGTTCGGCGTGAAGGGCGGTGCGGCCGGTGGCGGTTACTCACAGGTCCTGCCAATGGAGGATATCAACCTTCACTTCACTGGCGACTTCCACGCGATTTCGACCACCCACGCACTCTTGGCGGCGCTGCTCGACAATCACCTGCAGCAGGGCAACGCACTCAACATCGATCCCCGCCGCATAACGTGGCCGCGCACGATCGACATGAACGACCGCGCCTTGCGCAAAGTGATCATCGGGCTCGGTGGACCAGCCGAAGGAGTCCCCCGCGAGGAGCGCTTCGTCATCATCCCGGCCAGCGAGATCATGGCGATCGTGGCCCTCGCGTCGAGTGTGAAGGATCTCGAGGAACGGCTGTCTCGCATCGTCATCGGCTCGACGTACGGCACCGAGCGGAAGCCGGTCCGCGCCGGTGAACTCAAGGCCGCCGGCGCCATGAGCATGCTGCTCAAGGATGCCATCCGGCCGAACCTCGTCCAGACGCTCGAAGGGGGACCCGCATTCGTCCACGCCGGTCCCTTCGGCAACATCGCCCACGGCTGCAATTCGGTCATGGCAACGAAATCCGCCCTCGCGCTGGCCGATATCGTCGTCACCGAGGCCGGCTTCGGCTCCGATCTCGGTGCGGAAAAGTTCTTCGACATCAAGTGCCGTTCAGCCGGCTTGCAGCCACAGGCAGCGGTGCTCGTGGCGACCATCCGCGCACTCAAGCTCAACGGCGGCGCTCACAAGACGAAATTGGCCACCGAAGATCTCGCCGCTCTCGAACGCGGGCTGCCGAACCTCGAACATCACATCATGAACGTGAAGCAGTTCGGGTTACCGGTCGTGGTAGCCGTGAACCGCTTCGGTTCCGACTCCGACGCCGAGCTGAAGATGGTCGTGGACGCCGCCAGGCGGGCCGGTGTCCGTGTGGCGATGACCGAGGTGTTTGCCCGTGGCGGCGAGGGCGGCGAGGAACTCGCGCGCGAAGTACTGGCGATGCTGGAGCAGGGCAACGCGCAGTTTGCGCCGTTGTACGACACCAACCTTCCGATTCGCGAGAAGATCTCGACGATCGCGTCGCGTGTGTACGGTGCAGTCGGCGTCGACTACGCGCCGAAAGCCGATCGCAACATCGACTACCTGGAGTCGATCGGCCTGGGGAACACCCCGATCTGCATGGCCAAGACGCAATATTCGCTCAGTGACGACCCAACGCTCCTCGGAAGGCCCACGGGATTCCGCATAACGGTAAACGAAGTGTACCCCGCGGCCGGCGCCGGCTTTGTCGTGGCACAGTGCGGCGACATCATGACCATGCCCGGGTTGCCGAAGGTGCCCGCCGCCGAACGCATGTCCATCAAGCCCGATGGCGGCATTATCGGACTCTCCTAGGAGCCAGACGTGAGCACGCGCATCGTGAGCAGCGAGGCCGCCCCAGCAGCCATCGGCCCGTATTCGCAGGCAATCATCGCCGGCGGCTTTCTCTACACCGCCGGCCAGATCCCGATCGACCCGGCAACGGGTCAGGTCGTCGAAGGCGACATCGTGCCCCAGGCGAGGCGGGTGCTCGAGAACCTGGAGGCCGTCCTCGCCGCCGCCGGCGCCTCCTGGAAAAACGTCGTGAAGACGACGGTGTTTCTCCAGGACATGGCCGATTTCCCGCGACTGAACGAGGTCTACGCCGCCGCCATGGGTGACGCACGGCCGGCACGGTCGACCGTTCAAGTCGCCGCCCTGCCTCGCGGCGTGCGCGTTGAGATCGAGCTGGTCGCGCATCTCGGATAACTTTCCCGATGGCGGAGGTCGATGGCCGATGTCGGAGCAGCAGCTCCGCGTCAACCATCCGCCCTCCGCCATCCTCTTTCAATGAGGCAGCCACCATGACCGACCTCCGGGAAAACACGTTCCGGTTGACCCAGTTCGCGCGCTGCGCGGGTTGAGCCGCCAAGCTGGGTCCGGGTGACCTGTCCCGCGCCCTCGCGCCGCTGGACGCGAGACCCGATTCCCGAATCCTCGTCGGTCGTGAGACCTTCGATGACGCGGGAGTATTCAGGTTGTCTGCTGATCTCGCGCTCGTTCAGACGGTCGACTTCTTCGCCCCCATCGTCGACGATCCGTACGAGTTCGGCCAGGTCGCGGCAGCCAACGCGCTCTCCGACGTCTACGCCATGGGTGGCGAGCCGCTCACCGCGCTCAGCATCGTCGGATTCCCGAGCGGCAAGTTGCCGCTGAGCGTGCTCACCGAAATCCTTCGCGGTGGCCAGGACAAGGTACACGAAGCCGGCGCCACGATTATCGGTGGCCATTCGATCATTGACGACGAACTGAAGTACGGCCTCTCCGTCACGGGCAGCGTTCACCCCGATCGCATCCTTGCCAACAATGGCGCGATACCGGGCGACGTGCTCGTGCTCACCAAGGCGCTCGGTACCGGCTTCGTGACCACCGCACTCAAGCGAGGCGTGATCGACCCGGCGATTGCCACCGCGACCGTTGATTCGATGCGCACGCTCAACCGTGATGCGGCGCGCGCCGCGGTCGCCGTCGGTGCAAAGTGCGCCACGGACATCACGGGTTTCGGGTTGCTCGGACACGCGCTGAACATCGCCCGCGGAAGCAACGTCTCACTGCGATTGGTCACCGGCCAGCTTCCTGTGCTGCCCGGCGCGCGCGAAGCCTGGCAAGCGGGCGCGACGCCTGGAGGTGCGGAACGCAATGAAACCCATGTGCGCGAGCAGACATCATGGGGGAACACCGAACCGTTCCTCGTCGCCCTGACGATAGACCCGCAGACATCGGGAGGCCTGCTGGTCTCGCTGCCCGCTCCGGTGGTTGAAGACTATCTTTCGCGCGTTCCGCGGGCGGTAGTGATCGGTGAGGTCCTGCCACGAGGCGATTTTGCGATAGACCTCGCGTGAGCCGGACACGGGGGTGTCTGGGGCCTGGTGGCTCTCGTCGTCTTCAAAACGATCGTGACCTGACATCGTCGGGTCGGGTGGGTTCGATTCCCATACACTCCCGCCACCCTTCACGCCTGACGAGTCGGAGCATCGTATCAGGACGGATTCCGGAGGGCATGGCGTGAAGCAATTGTGGTTCAGTACGGCGACAGGTGCCCTCTTGCTCGTGTCCCTGGCTCTTCCAGTCAGCGCGCAGGTGACTCCCCCCGATACCTCGTCGCGACGGCCCGATTCCGTACGGATCGTGCGCCCGCTGGCCGGCCAGGTTGGGCCCGATTCGCTGCGGCCGCCCCTTTCACCGGGTCGGGCCTTCCTCACCTCACTGTTCATTCCCGGGCTCGGTCAGTCGCGGCTGGGCCGCCAGCTCCCTGGCGCCATTTATGCCGGCGTCGAGATCATGTCTGTCGTTATGCTGCTGAAGGCGCAGAACGATCTCCGGATCGCGCGACGCAGCGCGAACATGACCATCATCAATCAGTACCGGATCGATCCGTCCACGGGGGCGCCTGTCCTCGACGAACTCGGACGATTCACGCCCCTCGATACGCTTCCGATCCGGTTCGATGCGGAACGCGTGGAGGCGCGCCGAACGCAGGTGGAGGACTGGATTGCCGTGCTCGCGTTCAACCACCTGTTCGCGGGAGCTGACGCATTCGTCGCCGCGCTCCTGTGGGACCTTCCGGCACGGGTCGGCGCGCAACAGCTCCGCCGCGGGATCGGGCTCGGCCTCAGCGTGCGCTGGTAGCCGTCGATTCCCGTCGCACGATCGATACTTCCTGTGCTGGATCGTCCACCGACCAGCGGTGCAGCCGGACCGCGTCCTCGCGAATCGTCAGGTAGGTCGTGTCATCCATCCACGTGCCCGCGTTGGCATACACGCCGTGCGTCCCACGCTCGAGGACCGGCACGTGCGAGTGTCCGTAAATGAGCAGCTCGACACCGGGCGCCGCCGCCAGCTCGCGGTGTGCCACGGTTCGCAACCCCTCGCCGCCATCGCGCGCGCGATACGTCCGGCTGGCCTGCGACGAGCCTAACGCGATCCGGCTGCCGAGGTCCGGGTGAATCCAGCGGAAGGCACGGATCGACCACCGGTGGCGTAACACCGAGCGCAGCCTCCGGTACCGCTTGTCCTCCACGTCCCGCAGCCCATCGCCATGGTCAATGCGTGTCCGCCAGCCGGCGATGTCACCGCTCCAGGTGCCCACGTGGTAGGTGACACCGACGTCCCTGGTGAGCACCTCGCCTCCCCAGCAGTCGTGGTTTCCGGCGATCCACAGCACGGGAATCCCCGCTTCCGTGAGGCGGGCCAGCGACGCCAGGACGCGGAAACCAGCCCGGGGAATGACGGTGCGCCATTCGAACCAGAAGTCGAAGAGGTCGCCGTTGATGATGACCGAACCGGCGGCGTCGCGGACATGGTCGAGAAAACCCAGCAACGCGCGCTCGACCCCGGGCGGCGTGACACCGAGGTGAACGTCCGAGAAGACGAAGCATGGCGACCGCAGCACGCGCACAGTCTATCACGCCCGCGCGCCTTTACAACACCAGCGGGCTACACAATCATGCGTCGCGGTCACGTCACTCCATGCACCCGGGCCCCAGGCCCAAGGCCCCATGCCCGGTCACACGTTCGACATCGAGTTGAGGGTTCGCTACGGCGAAACGGACCGCATGGGCGTTGTGTACCACGGCGAGTACCTTGTCTGGTGCGAAATGGGCCGCACCGAGTACATCCGGTCGTTGGGCATGTCGTACGCCGATATGGAACGCCGAGGCACTTTGCTGGCCGTCGCCGAGGCGACCGTCCGGTACCATGCGCCGGCCAGGTACGACGACATGATTTGCGTTTCCACGGTCCTTACACGCCTCGGGTCGAGGGGTCTTACGTTCGACTATGTCATTACGAAAGCGGATTCCGGTCGGCGGCTCGCCACGGCGAGCACGACCCTCGTCGCACTCGATCCTGACGGACGGGCCACCATCATTCCAGCGGATATTCGCGAACTCCTCGGCCGCAATCGTTAGGGTCCTGGCGCTGGCCGTGCTGGCCGTGGGGTGTGCGTCCGCCCCTCGTGCCGGTCCACTCACCGGCGTGCCGGTGGCGCGGGCGGTGCCGGACACGCGGCTGCCGCCGGGCCATTTTCGAATCATCTTCGGCTGGGAGTACAAGGAGCGCGTGTTTTCCGCGCGCGGCGACGGCGTGGCCCGGATTGCATCCCCCGACAGCCTCCGCATCGATCTCTTCCTGGAGAACGGCAGCAGCGGCGGATACGTGGTCATCATCGGCGACTCCCTCGTGGCCGTGGCGCAGGACGATGCGCGCCGGTCACTCCCGCCGGAACCGCTCCTCTGGGCGACGCTCGGCGTGGTGCGCGTCACGGCGCCCGACACCGTCGTCAGGCAGGATGGCGATACGTTGCGTGTCGAGATTGGCCAGAACCCCACCTGGCGGATGGCCTATGGCGACGCCCTCGGTCGCATGGATCGCATTTCCGGGGGACGATTGGAGCAGACGGTTCTGCGAACGGACTCGACCCGCGTAGTTTACAGGCAGCCGGCGGCAGGACGAACGCTGGTGCTCACGATCAGGCAGTCCATCAGGGAAGCGGGGTTCGATGCATCGATTTGGCGTCCTTAGCCTGATAGTGCTGAGCGGATGTCTGTACAGCCTCTCCGGAGGCGGTGGACTTCCGCGACACATCAAGACCGTTGCCGTCATTCCTTTCGAAAACGAGACGGCCAATCCCGAAGTGTCGGGTGAACTGCACCTGGCCCTCCGGAAGTCCCTTGGCGAACGGCTCGGCCTTCGGGAGGCGACGGAAGAAAGGGCGAACGCGCTGGTCACGGGAACGATTCGCCGGTATGAGCCCGATGTACCCGTGGGCTTCAGCGCCGACCCGGCGCGGGCCACGACCGCGCGACGGCGCGTTCAAATGGTCGTGGACGTCAAGATCGTCGACCAGACAACGGGCAAAACACTGTTCGAGCGGGCCGGGATGCAGGCGGAAGGTGAGTACGCCGAGCGCGCCGAACAGGCCGGCCGCAAGCAGGCGCTCGAGCGCATCGTGAACGACATCATCGAGGGAGCGCAGTCTCAGTGGTAGGTCGTCGTGGAACGAGCCGCCTCGGCTGCCTGGTGAGTGTGCTGCTCGTCGTCACGATCGCGTACTTCGGGTTCAACATCGGTGAGGTCTACCTGCGATACTTTCGCCTCCGCGACGCGATCGAGCAGGAGGCGAGGTTTGCGCACAATCGGACCGATGACGAGATCCGCGTGCGAATCGCTGCCCTGGTGGACTCGATCGGCATGCCTGACGAGGCCGGGCGCCTGACGATCATCCGGAACGCCAACCGGATCCTGATCTCGAGTGATTATACGGAACGCGTGGAACTCCCCCTCTTCGTGCGCGACTTCAGGTTTGCGCCGCAGGCGGTGCGCAACTTTTGAGTTCAGCACTCGACCCGGGCCGGAAAGTGATGCGCCCCGACGAGGCGGCGGACTGGCGTCGCCGGTCCGGACGCGTGGTGTTCACCAACGGCGTGTTCGACCTTCTGCACCCCGGTCAGCACCATGTTGGTGCGAATGTCCTTCTCCATGA
>CAMPKM010000122.1 GCA_946887155.1 uncultured Gemmatimonadota bacterium | reverse complement strand
GGCCCACGGCCAGCTCGTCATCGACCAGCTCGGCATTCCGTCGCGGACCATCGACTTGTCGGCGGCCGCCGACGGGTACCTGGCACTGGAACCCACCGCCGATGGGACGCGCCGCGGTAACGTCATCGCCCGGCTCAGGATGATCGCGCTGTTCGACCTGTCTGCTTCGTTAGGCGGCGTGCCGCTGGGGACCGGCAACAAGACCGAGCGGCTCTTCGGCTACTTCACCTGGCATGCCGATGACTCGCCACCGCTCAACCCGTTAGGCGACCTGTTCAAGACCCAGGTCTGGGCGCTTGCTCGCCACTTGGGTGTCCCGGACGTCATCGTCAGCAAGCCGGCGACGGCGGACCTCGTGGCCGGGCAGACTGACGAGGCCGACTTCGGCATCGCCTACGCGCGCGCCGACACGATCCTCAACTGGCTCCTCTGGGGCTTCAACACCGCCGACCTCGTCGCCCGCGGGTTCAACGAGTTCGAGGTCGAGCTGGTCCGGACGCGGCTGGAGCGGACGCATTGGAAGCGAAAGCTGCCAACGGTCGCGCTCCTGAGTCACACCGCGATCGGCGAGTCGTACCTTCGACCGGTCGACTATTAGTCAGGTCGACGGCGAAGGACGGATGGCCAGCGACTGCAAACCTACGGTATACGCTTTCGCGCTTTCGTCGTGATCTGGATGACGCCATCCTTCGCGCGATCGCCGTAGGTCAACGACGCAGCGGCTCCCTTCACGACCTCGATACTCTGAATGGTCGCTGGGTCGATGTCGTCGAGCTTCCCCGTCATGACGACGCCGTCGACGATCACCAGAGGTGAGCCAATGGCGTTCCCCGAGCCGCGAAGGATGATCTGAGGCGTCGTACCTTGGCGGGCTGACCGCCCTCCGACTGATGGGCTGCCGGCTGCTTTCTCCACCAATCTCCGGCGCGCGACCTCGACTCGCTCCATGGCACCCGTCTTGTCTGCGAGATCTGCCTTACGAACGGTGTAGGCGAGTTTCTTCGGCTCAACGCCCGTTATCTGCACGGTGGATGGATCGCCTGAAATCTTCTGCTTGACTGCGCCCGCGAGCGTAAAGGTGAACGGCTCGCTGACAACCTGGCGCACCTTTTTCCCATTTGCCTCCGCCGGTACGAAACGCATGCCCGGCAGAGCCGCGCGAACGGCGGCTGCAAAGAGTTCATGCGTGGACCGAATCACCTTGAACGTCGCGACATCCGGCGTTCCGGTTTCGTCGATGACAAAGGAGACCAGCGCCTCGCCTTCGACACCCGCCTGTCGGAGGAGTTCGGGATACTTCGGCGTCCTCGAATCCGACAGGAGTCTCGCCTTTACGATCTCTTCATTGGCGTCGGCGGAGGAAATCGGGTCGGCATCGCCAGACTTCAGGGGTGCCACAGGATCCGGGCGCGGCGTTTCGCACGCGATTGCGATGAGCGTCGCCGCCACGAAGGCCGCGGCGCCCGCTTTTCGCCAGGATACTCTCCTCGTGTTCGTCATTGCTTCGATCCTCCGCACCAGGTCAGATGTGTATTCACCGAAATGGGCCGCCAGGAATCGCGAGGCCAGGTCGTGCCGGCTGGCCGCGGTGAGCAGCAGGTCTGCATAACGACGGACACCGGGATGACGGGCAAGCACGCGCGCATCGCAGTCCTGCTCGACCGCCAGGCGCAGGCGCTTCACCATCCACCACACCACCGGGTTCCATGGCGTCAGGGCAACGCTGACCGCGCCGAACAGCAGCAACCAGGTGTCGCGCTGCCTCACGTGCTCGAGCTCGTGCGACAGCAGCAGTTGTTGCGAGCCTTCATCGAGGGCCAGGACCCACCGCGGAACCAGGACTACCGGCCGCCTGACGCCGGCGACGGCGGGCCCGACGTCTTCCGTCAGCAGCACGTCATGACCACCCACCCGCGCCGTCCGGGCGCGGGCGCGCATCCGGCGATACCGTTGCTGTCCCGCGCCTAACGCGACCAGCAGCAGGGCCGACGCCATGAGCCACGCGACGGGCAACGCAACAGTCGCGGAGGCGAGGAGCTGGTCGACGTCCAACCAGGCGTTCGCCGGCGCCGCAATACCGATTGGCGCGCGCGTGGTGACTGAAGCTTCGGCTGGCGCCAGTTCGAGGACCTGCGCGCCCCTCGGCACGACCAACGCAAAAACTGTCGTTAGGGTCGTCAGGCCAAGCGCCGCAACCCACACCCATCGAGTCGCGAATCCCCGGCCGCGAACGAGCGATTCCAGAACCATCGTCGTCGCCGCAATGCCGGCCGCGATCAGGATGACGTACGCCATGACGAGTGTCATTTGCCCTCCTTGCCGAGCCGATCGTCGAGGATCCGCCGGAGACGTTTCAATTCGGCGGCATCGATCCCGCGCTCCTTGACGAGATTGGCCAGGAGCATCTCCCGTGACCCGCCGAAGATCTTGCCGAGCACCTGTCCGAGCGCGGTCTTGCCCGCGCGGTCGCGGGCCACCAGCGGCGCATAACGATGCGCCTTGCCTTCTTCCTCGTGACTGACGAAGCCCTTGGTCTCGAGCGTGCGGAGCACGGTCAGGACCGTGGTGTACGCCAGCGCATCTTCGAGGTGGTCACGCACTTCGGCGACCGTGGAAGGTCCGCGCTCCCAGAGGACGGCCATCACGTCGAGCTCGCGATCGGTAAATGACGCCATGAGTTCTCCTAAAGTTCTAGTAGAACGATGCGGCGCGCTCCGCCGGTTGTCAACTAGAGTTTTAGTAGACTTGTCTCAGGGCCGAATCGACGCCGCCGAATACGGATGGCGGCGGAGACGCTGGATGCCGTCATCATCGGTCTCGATGACATAGACCGACGCGGCGCCGAAGCCGATGATGGTTTCGTTGGGACGGAGCGCGAGCTGGGCGCGACGCACGCCTGACTTGTCCACCAGGTCGTACCGCTGGTCGTTGTCATCCGCGGCGGGAAGCCGCTTGATGACCAGCCAACCGTCGGGCGTCGAGTAGAGCGCAGTGGGTGTGTCGAACGGGGGAAGGGTCTCGGGCCAGTCGGTGGCGTTGCGAGCCCACGAGTTTCTTTGTGCGTACGCCCGTCGCTCCCGATCATTCAGCCGAATCGACGGCGTGGGAATCAACGGGCCCCTGGTCCACTGTCCGTCAGGCGAGCGCCATTCAACGCGGTACGGATCAATCCGAACGACAGCAATCCAGCCATCAGGGAGCAGCAGCGTGGCGTCCCGGACGTTGAGGGGGATCCTGCTGATGCGCACTCCGCGTCCCAGTTCCGGATCAGTGACCGCCGAGACAGGTGCCCGCCTGACGCCTGTTCCCAACCGGAGGATGGTATCCACCTGGCCGGTCACCCGGTTGACGCGCAAAACGGGCTCGGAATCAGTCGCCGCCCGGCCGCCCGCAAAACTGCGGAAAAGCACGTAACCATTTCGGTCAGCGCCTAACGGCCAGAGCGAAACAGCCCGGATGGCCGGGTTGTCGGGAGGTAAGGTGGCGACGACGCTATCACCCACGACAATGAGCCAGCGCATGGCCAGATCGGCGGCAAGGCTCGAGTCACCGCCGAGTGGGAAGAGGGCGAGTGTGCCCTGGAATTCTCCCGGACCTCGGCCATGACGACTGATCTGCTTCAGCGAGCCGTCCGTCAGGTTAACGACCGCGAGCCAGTCTTCCTTGCGATCGAAGATCAATACCCGGCCATCACGCAATTCGCGGATACTCGTGAGATCCGAGAACTCCGTCTCTGGGCGTGCATTCGCCGGCCCCAGCCTGACTACCTGTTGCGCACGGAGCACCGCCGCCGATAGCGCGAGACACGTGACTGCGATTCGGATCATTGAACGTGGCCTCCTCTCGACGCTCTCACTTGCAGGCCATGGTGTCAATACAATCGCAAACATCGGGCTGAGCCGACGCGCGTCACCGGCTGTGACTGACTTGAATCATCAGCGCCGCAAAACCGAGAGCCACCGGTGCCATGAACATCCTGATCATGTACGGGTGATTCAGCGTGTGTGTCGGAAGGAGAAAGATCCAGGCCGCCACGAGCGACGCACCCGCCGCGCACGCGAGAAACGCGTTCGACGACGCAGCCGATCGTTTGCGCAACGCCAGCGTGAGTGCCACCACCCAGGCAAGGAGGGCAGCGCCAAAGAGGAACGCCATTCCGACACGACTTCCATAAGTCAGCATGGCGCCGGAATCGGACACCCGGTAGAGCGCAGCCCGAACGGCCGCGACCAACCGATTCACATCGCCGGTCTGCGAGTAGTACGCCAGGTTCCCGGACGACGTCGCGAGCAGCTCGGGGCCAAAGGCCGCAACCGCAAGAGCCGTTCGAATGAGAAAGGTCATCGCTACGCCGAGCGTAAACGCCAGGATGCCTTCCACCGTCCGGCGCCATCCGGACCCGCCGGCGTCGCCGCTGAAATACAGCACTGGCAGAAGAATGGACGCCGCGGTCGGCAGGACTCCCGTCAGCAACTCGAAGTACGTGAGCAGTGCCCCGAACGCGGCGCACGCCACGACGAGACGACTTCGGTCGTGCAGTCGGGGGCCAGCCACCATGAATGCCGCGAGGCCTAACAACTCCATGGAGTTTGCGGGACCATGTGCCGGACTCTGGGCAAAAGACTGCAGTCCCCAGTACACGAGTGCACCCGTTGCGGCACAGACGCCAAGAATACGCAACGATCCGGATTGCCGGAACGCGCTGAACAGCAGGACGAAAGCGGCAAGGTACGTACCCCACCGGAACATCTCCCGGGCGACCCGCAGGGGAACGATGCCTAACGCGAGCGCGGTAACGGCATTGTGTCCGTGCCAATAGCGGCTGTAGCGGAATGACTGCAGCCCTGCCGGAACCCGCTGCCCATCGCCAACAAGCGCCAGGTCCCGCGTGAGGGCGCACATGTCCTTGAAATCATCGCGATAGTACAGGACCGGCCCGAGCGCTCTCCGGATCCGTCCGTCCTCGTTCGAGATCATCTGGAGAATCAGGCAATCGTTGTACTGGTTGTACCCGATGGAGGTGTTGTACGGCAGCCGGTTGGCCAGGACGATACTGCGGTCCGCGAAGGCTTCGGTAACGCGGTCACGCAGCCGATCGCGAGGCACAAGACCAACCATGACGAGGAACGCGAAGAAACACGCGTTCAGGAGAACGATGACGATCATGGCGCGTGTCCATACGCGAACGCCGCCGAGGTGACCGGCGCCTGACGTCATCGCGAGTTCGGCCACACGCTACCATCGCGTGGTCGAGTCAATCGAGCCCCCAATGTGACGAGATCTGACAGGAACGCCGGGTCCGCGGAGTATGACGTTTGTGCCTCCGCGCACCAGAAGCAATTGCCTGCTCGAACTCCCCGAGGCCCGTTATCGCCTGCGAGAGCCCGGTTGACCCGGACCGGTCAGCTCCAGCCGCATGCCCTCGGTATCGACCAGTGCTGGTTCCACTTTCCAGTTCTCGGGTCGAACGCGTTCAGGCGCCATCCATGCAACCCGCCGGTTGCCGCCCAGTATTCGGCGACCACGCACAACCTTGCGGTCTGCTTTCACGTGATTGCGCGGAAAACAAAATGGGGTCAGACGCCTTTTCTGGCTCCGGAAATGATGAACATGCGGCCGGACCGGAATCCTTTCACGTTGCTCCACGACGAGGTCACGAGAAAATCGTTCACGCCGTCGCCGTCGACGTCACCTGCCCCTGCGGCGTCGAAGCCGAGCGTTTCCCCGGGAATCCGTCCGGTGATGGTCTGCAGAATGGATCCGTCACGTCCGGAATACAGATAGATCCGTCCACCCGACGGCGCGACGGCCGAATACTGCCAGGCGCCGATCAGCAGGTCGTCATGCCCATCCTTGTTCACGTCGCCGACGTCGGCGGCGCCGATCCCGAATCCGTCGCCGGCGTTTTCGCCCGTCAGCGTGAGCAGTGGCTGACCCGTCGCTCCGGACCGGACGTACGCCCTACCCGTCGAAGGCCCACGCGCGGCATTGACGAAATCCATGGCGATGACGTCGAGCACCTTGTCGCCGTCGACGTCGCCGACCAGGGACGTGAACATGGCGCCTAACGCCCCACCGGTCGAATCGGCGTCGATCACGTGCCTCGCGGGCGCGCGCAGGTCGCTGAAGACGTAGACCCTCCCGCGCTGTCCCGGACCACCACGCGGTGCACCGGCCAGTACCGGTGTCGCCTTGCCCGTTCGATCGCCCGATACGATCGATCCGAAACCGTCGCCGGCACGTTCCCCATCGAGCTTCACGATCAACGCGCCGGTTCGCCCCGAATACACGTAGGCGCTGCCCGATCCCTGGCCGTTGGCATTGCTCGCCGGTGCGCCGACCACGACGTCGGCGTGACCATCACCATCCTGGTCGCCCGCGGCCCCGCTGCTGGTACCGAATCCTTCCGCGGCGACCCCCTGCAGGCGATGCAGCACGCTGCCATCCCTGCCTGACAACACGTAGGCGCGAGCCGAACCGGGTGCACCGGCGATCACGTCAGGCACGCCGTCGCGGTTGACGTCGCCCGCTCCTTCCAGGCCGGTGCCAACATTCTCCGCGGAATCACCTGTGTACTGCCAGACCAGTTTTCCAGACCGGCCGGAGTACAGGTAGATCCTTCCCTTTCCGGCGGGTTGGCCGGCCGCGCCATACGTTGGCGCCGACGTCACAACGTCACTCACGCGGTCGCCGTCGACATCGCCGATACTGCGCGCGATCCAGCTGAACTGGTCGCCCTTCGTCTCCGCGACCCACTCGTGAATGATTCGCACGGGTTCGACGAACGGATTCGAGAAGTCGCCCGCACTGAACTGCGCCGACGCGAATCGCGGATGCGAGCGCACCGAGGCAAAGTCGACGGTGGTTGTCGCCAGCTCCATGTCAAACGCGCCAGTCCGCTTCAACGCATGCAGGAGCGCAATCGAGGTGTCGGCGCGTCCCATCAGGGCATGAACGCCAGCCATGTTGAACATGGCCTGAAGGCGAGCGGGTCGCGGCACCGTCACCTTCTCGTACGACGCCAGTGCCTTCGGCAAGTCGCCCTTCTGTCGATAGGCGTTGCCAAGGAGCACCCAGCCGGCAGTCGCGCCCGGGTTTGTCTTGAAGTAACCCTCGAGCGTCACGATGACGCTGTCGAATTGCCCTGCCTGCATCGCGGCCTGGGCACGCGTGATCTCCGGTGGAGTACCGGATGGCTGGGGAGGAGTTTGCGTGAGCGCTGGCGAAGCAATCAGCAGCGCGGCAAGCAACAGACGTTTTAGCGGCACGGGTGCACTCCAGGCATTGGGAATCGCCGAACTTGGACCTGTCCGCGAACAACCGGCTTTCACCTGGTTGCGCATATCTCCAGCGATGCCCTCGGGCATTGCCTCCGATCAGGCCATCAACTCGTGCGACGGGGAAATGCCGAATGCGCGCCGGAACGCCGTCGTGAAATGCGAGTGACTGTAAAACCCTGCTCGCAGCGCGAGCGCCGACAGGTTTCCCCGGTATTCCGCGGTCAAACCGAGTACGGCACGAAGGCGGATGTCGCGGCGGTACGCGTGCAGCGTCATTCCACTTTCGGCACGAAAAGCCCGGCAGAGGTGAAATGGTGAAACGCCGACGTACTCGGCCAGCTCGCACACGCTGAGGTTTTGGAACAGCCGCTCGGAAATCGCGGCCTTTGTATTTTCGACCAGTTCGCGACGCGGACGGCCACGTCGGGGAGCGGCGACCGTCCTGCGATGCGTGTTCTGATAGCCGGTCGCCAGC
>CAMPKM010000121.1 GCA_946887155.1 uncultured Gemmatimonadota bacterium | reverse complement strand
GTGACGAATGGGGTGATCCAGAACGGTACGATCATCTTCGAGGCCGGGAAGATTACGGCGGTCGGAGCCAACATCCCGATCCCGGCCGGAACCAAGACCGTCGACGTCACCGGTAAGCACATCTATCCGGGTCTGATCGACGCGTATTCGTCGGTCGGCATTTCCGAGATCGGCGCGGTCGACATGTCCAACGATGTGAACGAGGTCGGTGACTTCAACCCGAACGTTCACACGGACGTCGCGGTGAACGCCGAGAGTCGCCACATCGGTACGTCGCGCTCGCAGGGCGTGCTCACCACCCTCACGACACCGGGCGGCGGGCTCATCTCCGGCATGTCCTCGGCGATGGCGCTCGAGGGATGGAGCTGGGAGGAGATGTCGATCGAGTCGGCCGCGGCACTCAACGTGAATTGGCCGAACCCCAACCAGGGCCAAGGCGGCCGTGGCGGCCGTGGCGGCGGTTTCGGGCAGAACGGCGGCAACCGCATGACGTACGCAGAGCGCGTGCAGCAGCTGAAGACCTATTTCGCCGAGGCACGAGCCTATCGTGACGCAGTGGCCGCGGGTGAAGTGGTTCGCTCCGATGCGCGCTACATGGCGATGATCCCGGCACTGGACCGGAAGATTCCGGTCGTCGTATCCGCGAGCGGCACGTCGCAGATCAATGACGCCATCACCTGGGCGAAGCAGGAAAACCTGAAGCTCGTCATCCGCGGCGGTGACGACGCGATTTATGTGGCCGACCGGCTGAAAGCGGAGAACATTCCGGTCATCCTCACGTCGACCATGGACGCTCCGAATCGCGATCACGAAGGCTATGACGCTGCGTACAGCCGAGCCGCGAAGCTGTACAAGGCGGGCGTCAAGTTCGCTATCTCCGGCGGATCGGGCTCCCTCTACACGGATCGCCTGCCTTACGAGGCTGGCGTCGCCGTCGCGTTCGGACTGCCGGAGGAGGAGGCGATCAAGGCCGTGACCATCAACGCCGCGGAGTTCATGGGCTTGTCCGACCGGCTCGGCTCACTCGAACCCGGCAAGCAAGCGACGTTCTTGATTACGACGGGAACGCCGATCGACATGACGAGTGATATCCTGCAGGCGTACATCCAGGGGCGTGAGCTCGACATGAACGACATCCAGAAGCACTTCTTCAACAAGTATATGGAGAAGGTGAGGCAGAGGATGAAGATCATCTCGTAAGGGGTTGCAGCCTTATAATGAGAGAAAAAGAGCGGCCGAATCTGGCCGCTCTTTTTGCTTCTTCAGATGAACGACGTGAAGAAGGGCGTGATAAGGGCGTGAGGAAGAGCGTGAAGAAGGACGTGAAGAAGGACGTGAAAAGGGACGTGAAATAGGACGTGAAAAAGGACGTGGAAAAGGACGTGAAAGGACGTGAAAGGACGTGAAAGGACGTGAAAGGAGGTGAGGCGATCGCCGAACAGACTGTTCTATGTACGTCAATGCCTCCGTCCAGTGGTGTCGAGCATTCTTCCACTTCGCGGTGATCTTCTGAATGGCGAGGTAGAACAGCTTGAGGGCGGCCTCGTTCGTCGGAGACGGTCCCCACCCACTGCCGGCGCCAGATCGGCCCGATCGTCGGATACCGCTGCCGTGATGCCACAGCATTGCCTACAGAACATGTATCGCGAATCGCCTGCATCTCGTCAGCCGCCGGCTCGAGTCCCCTCAGATCCACGCGTCGGTCAGTGGAGACAGCACCGAAGGCAATGCGATAGACCTGACCGTCGAAGCGTTGAAGGTCCCTTGAGCGAGTCCGTAGCCAGCCTGCTTCGCCTCTGCAGAAGTCAACGTCGATGGCGGTACGAAGCGTGCCGCCGGTCTTGACGGTGGAGCGTCGCCAGCGACGAAATGCGAGAGTGATGGAGCCGGATGGATGCCGCCGAGGATGGATCGGCGAAGGAGCATGAGTCAGTTCAAGGGGGCGTGCGGAACTGGCAGCGCGGACCGGTTGCTCGCGATAGGCGAGTATCCAGCGTCACCAGGCTCGCTCCGAGCTCCTCGGCAAGAGCGACATACCATGCATCGTAGGTTGTAACGTTGCGACGCAGACTCCAGATTCGCTCAGCGAACGGTTCATACGGAAAGAGCTCGATGCGCCAGTCGAGCAGATCCTTGTGCGCGATGGAGGCGATCTCCTCCCCAATGTCGCCAACCAGAATGGATCGACGAAGAATGTTCGCTGCTTCAACGGGCATGAGATGGGGCGCGACCAATGGCTCGTTCGACAGGATCTGCTCTGCCCAGACTCCGTCAGGACCGCCGTCGATCAGCGCAGCGACAACAACTGAAGCATCGACAACGATGGTCACCGCCGATCGGCGTCGCGGTGGGACAGGATTTTCTCCCTCGACAGCCGGCTTTCCGTGCGATGCTTTCTCTCTCGAACCCTTTCGAGGAACACGAGGGGGTCGGGGCGGCGAGCGAGCTCAATGAGCTGAGCCCGGACGTATTCCTGCAGGGAGCGCCCGGAGAGCGCCGCTCGAGCTGCCAGTTCTGCGGCGGCCCGGTCAGGGACATCCCGGATGGTAATGGATTTTGCCATGCCATGAATTTGCTGCAAGCAGCAGCATAATGCAAGCATCTCTGTCAAGCCCTCGCGATGCCAGCGAATAAGGACGACTTGAGACGGCCGCTTGATTTCCCCGATGATCAGATTGGCGACGGGAATGAAACGCCCGCGTGCCAGCACGCTGTCGCGAGTGGAGAACGATTCCATGCGAGCAGTGACCGCATCTCCCAGTCAGTTGTCGGCGGCCGCGACGTTCACGTCAGGCCGGAGCCTTGCGTACGCATTTGTCGTCGGCCTCGGACTGCCGCTGTTGCTGTAACCCGGAGCGCCCGAGTCCTCTTCAGGCGCTCGCGATCCGGTCCAGGTCTTCTCTCGGACTCGCAATACCCGATGACTCAGGCGCGTTTGCCACGACTCGCTAAATGTTACCGTGCACGGTAACGTTTATCTGAACAATGGGTAAGATTCGCAGGGGTGGCTTCATCTTTATCACATGGAAAGGTGATCATCCGCCGCGCCACGTTCACTTCTATCGGGACGGACGGCTCATCGTGAAATGGAACCTCGATGACCACGTTGCCATGAAAGGCGTGATTACACAGCGGATCCTCCAACTAATTCGTGAGCTGGAGAAAGAGGGATCGCTATGAAGATTCGAGCTGTGCAAGCGAATAATCGCAAGCGGGCGTTCGAGCTGCATACTACGCGCGGTACGTTCACGTATCCGTACGCAAAGCTCGATCTTCAACCCGACGCGAGCAATCGCGTCCGCGAGGTATATCCGGAGCCGGAGACCGGCGGTGAAGCATTCACGTATCGACTGGAATCGGGCGATGAAGACTCCATCCATCTCGACGCCGTCCTCGAGTACAATCAGGACCCATCGTACTTGAATGAGGTCCTGATTCATCAACTGACTCTCGAAGCGCTTCGCGCCGTCGAAGAATCCGGTGTGTCCAAGCGAGA
The DNA here is from genome assembly GCA_946887155.1 of uncultured Gemmatimonadota bacterium. Next base: position 4,272 of record CAMPKM010000121.1, on the reverse strand, counting down.
GCTGACCCGGCGTCTCGCGACCTCGGCGAGTCAGCTATACCGCCTGCTGGATCCGGGCAACCCGCGCAAGTCCGTGGGTCAGATCCTGGCGCTGCTGCACCTGCTTGGACACAATGTGAGTCTCGTTGTTTCCACCGCAGACACCAAGCGCACTGGGCCAGTGGTCAAATCGCGACGCGTTCGTCGGGCGCGGTCGAAAGCGTGAGGGCCCTGTACGCGCCTGTCTCAATTCCGTTCCGAGGTAGGGAAAATGGGGATGTTCGATTACTTGCGGTGCGAGTATCCGCTGCCTGACGAGGCGCCCGTTGACGGGTGGCAGACGAAGGACACGCCGAATCAGGTCCTGGAGAAGTACGTTATCACCAGGGATGTGGCGGCCGCCTGGTCGATTCGAGCGGCGAGACACTATCTGACTTCCACGGCGATGTGGAGTTCTACCAGTTCAACCTGAGGAGGTCCGGGACCGGTGGACATGAGACCGCCGATGGCTTGCCGCCCGGTGGCTGGACCTTCGTGGCACGATTCACAGATGGTCGTTTGACGCGACTCACCGGGGGCCGCGAATCGGTTTGAGATTCGATGAGGCCGCCGCGCAGTCCCAGCCAACCTGCTTCGTCTCAGCTCACGGCATTTTCTCGCCGACAGTATCAGCCACGAGCACCGGTACCGGGGCGACAGACCTCAAGAAGGAGATGAGCAACGGATTCACGGCATCCGCCCGCTCCATGTGCGGCAAATGACCCGCCCGATCGATCGGATGATACTGAGCCTGCGGAATCGCTTTCCGCACTCCCTCGGCATTCGTGATGGCGACCGTACTGTCCTCCTTCCCCCAGATGAGCAGCGTGGGGATCCCCGACCTACCCACCCGCGCATAGACGGAGTCGAGCACCGTCCCCTTCCCCTCATCGAGCGTCGACAGCAGCGCGCGGCCAAATCCGCGATACTGCGTCTGAACGCGATAGCGATCGACCCAATCCGGCCACTTGGCCGGTTCGACGAAGTCCGACACCTGCCCCTCTGCCATTCCGGGGACCGCGAGCCCCTGCCAGAGGGCCGGTCCCACTATCGGCAGCCGGAACAAGAGCGGAGGCGCGGCGCGAGTTCCGGCAACCGGATCGATCAGCGTGAGCGATCGCGCGCGATCCGGATGCGCGGCAACGAACGTCGCCGTCACCGACCCGCCCATCGACAGGCCCACCACGTCGACCTTGTCCTGCCAGCCGAGCGAGTCGAGGAGCTGCAGAAGCTGCCGGTCGTAGACCTCGCTCGTATACGCGATGTCCGGACGGTCGGAGAAGCCGCGCCCGAAGTAGTCGTAGCGTGCGACGCGAAACCCCGCATCGGTGAGCGCAATGACCGTCGAGTCCCAGATGTACGACGGCACGGAGAACCCATGCGCCAGGATGACGCGCTGTCCGGAGTCCGGACCGGCCACGTCGTAGTGGGTGACGCCGTCGCCTAACGTCACGAACTTGCCAGGCGCGTTCGCTCGCGCGGCGGAGTCCATGTCGACCTGCTCGGGGTTGCGCAGCGCGTACAGGGCCGCGACCCCCGCGGCGACGAGCGCAATGGCTGCGACGACGAGCTTTCCGAGTGTCATTTCGTGGGTGGTCTGGTTGCCTTCAAGATGCGTAAGCCTTGACTGCAACACCTGTCAAGCGCACCCGCACCTCAATAACGTAGCGAAACCTGGACGTTAGGCGGGTCTACTCGCATGTGGACATGCCTGATGCGTTTCCGGAACTATCGGCCACGTCCTCCACGCGATCGCGAAATGATGGAACGCGACACGGCGGTCGCCTTCGACGCACTGGCGGCAATACCGAAAACGTTCTTGCGATTGTCCGCTTGTCGGATGCCGGCCTTCATCACGGCTGCTCGTGCTTCCGCCGCGGCGGCCTTCGCCAGGCGCTTCGCCTGGCGTTCCTGCCGCACCTTGTCCGCTTCCGTCTCGGCCTCGGCCGCCGCGTTCGCTACCGTCGGCGTCGCCTTTGCTTTCCTGGCCATGGTGTCCTCTCGGGTATCGTTGCGGGTGTCGACTTCCAGCGCCTGAAGAATCAGACTGCCACCGTCGCCTTGGCCACTTTCCGGACGGCTGCCAGTTGCTCGAGCACCTGGGGGAGCAGGATGACGAGCTCCTTGCGGACGACCTTTACGTCGAGCCGCGTCGCCGTCGCCAGCGCGTCGACTTGACGGGTGCCCAGTCCCTGGACGATCTGCTGCGGCGAAATCATCCGCGTGCCGTCCCGGGACGTCAACGCCGCGGCGACGTGGGCCAGGCCCTTATCCTGGAACTGCTGCAGGAGTCCAGAAACTCCACCGGGCATGGCCTGAACGAGCTTCACCACCTCCGGGAGCAACTTCTCGCCGTCGGTAACGATTGGGGGGGGGAGTACTGCTGTTGCTTCCGTGGGGTTCTCAAACGTCATGCATCCTCCAAACTCCGGTGTCGTCGGCAGGACGGCATGGCGGACCGTGATGGTTGCCTTGGCGCCGTGCTACTGCGCTGGCCGCTTCGTTGCCGACACTGAACCATAGCTGGTTCGAGGGCTTCCCGCAGGCTCTCGGGTCTTAGCGTCGACCGGGCTCGCCCATCACCCGCGCCAGCTTCACTCGCACCGACGCCACCTGCCTCGCAATCGGCGGATCCGGATCCTTGAACACGTCGATAGACCGCCGGTAGTATTCCGCCGCTTTCGCCCGGTCGCCCCTGGCCTCGTACAGGTCGCCCAGCATAACGAGTGCCTGCGTGTACCACCCGGGCTCGTAGATCTGCCCACCGAAGGCCGATGACGTCGCCAGCGCGCGTTCGAACAGGGCGATCGCCGAATCGGCCTGGCCACGACGGGCCATGATCGCGGCCGCCTCCGGTAGTCCCCTGTTGTAGAGTGTCAGCGACGTCGCCGGCGGTGACTTGTGCCACGCCAGGAAGGCCGCCACGGCGCGATCCCAGTCACCTTCCGCCGCGGCGATTGCCCCGATGGCATACGCCGAGTCGGCCCGGAATCCGGGGTCGGTTGGCCCAGTCCGCCGTCGCCACTCTTCGAGCAGCCCTTTTGCTTCGCGAACGCGCCCGAGTTCAGCCAGCAGCGCAATGGTGTGACCATAGCGATCCACGTCGCGCTCGTCAGGCGCCGTCGCCAGAAATGACGCGTAGCCGATTCGCGCCCGCGTCGTATCACCCGTGATCCGGAACTCGGAGAGCTGCGTCATCGGGTTCTCGTCCACCAGCGGATGGTCCGCATCGCAGGCCTGCCAGGCACGAATGCGCCCTCGCTGAAGATCCACCAGGCAGCGCATGCCCCCCATCACGGCATCACCCCGCTCCAGACCTTGGAACATTGTATCCAGCGCATCGTAATCGCGACGGCCCCAGGCCAGCGCGGAGGTAACGTAGTCACGGTACGCATTCTCAGACGGCAGTTGGGCGCGCGCCATCGCAACCACACTCTCCGCTGCCGCGAACTTGTGCTGCGCGACCAGGACTTCATTCAGGGTCCAGTATCCGATGGCGCCCTTGGGATCTGAAACCACCGCACGGCGGGCCATGACTTCGGCGTCGGCAATGCGGTTCATGGACATCAGGAAGCCCGCGTAATTCGTTTCATCGCGACCGAGTTCGACCAGCCGCATCCATGCTGACTCCTCGGCCGCGGCGTCGCCCGTGATCGCATGATAGCGTGCCTCGATGCGCAATCGCTCGACGTCCGGCAGGCGGTCACGGAACCGGTACGCCTGTCGTGCCGCCTCGGTCGCATTGCTCACCTGGTTCAGGTTCGTGTATGCCGCCGTCAACGCCGTGTGCGCACTCGCAAAGGTGGAATCGAATCGGAGCGCCTCCCTGGCCATCGCCACGGCCTGCTCGAATTTCGCCTCGTTATGCAGTCGACGGGCGGCGGTCAGGGCACGCAGTGCGGGCAGCGATGTCGTGGTGACCTGGGCGAGCGGTGCTGCCGTCATGACGGACCGCAGCGACTCGCCAATCCCCCGTCTCAATTCGCGGCCCACCTTTTCGACGGCGCCAATGAGTTCGTTGTCGTCACGCGCGGTCGACTTCGCGGTGAGCGCCTCGGTGCCTCCCGCGGTAGCCACAACACGGGCCGTTATCTGGTAACCGCCGCCAAGCCGGGAGATCTCGCCGACCACGAATGCTTTCGCGCCTTCCCGTTCGGCCAGTTCCTGCACCTTCTGCTCGGGGAGCGCGGCACCGTGCGCCACGCCCCAGCGACCCAGACCGGCCCACATCGCGGCCTGGCTCATCACGCGCAC
>CAMPKM010000120.1 GCA_946887155.1 uncultured Gemmatimonadota bacterium | reverse complement strand
GAAGTTGCTGGCGTTGGTGAAGGCCGTGGGGGCGGCAAGTGTTCGGAAATGCTGTTCGGAGTGGCAAACGGACGGCTTCCAACGGGAGGTTCGGCCGCCTATCATCCGTTCAACTCGTCCGGGGTGCCCCACGTGAGTGCGTGCGGGCTGAGAGAGTCCCGTCGAACCTGATCCGGTTAGCACCGGCGTAGGAAGACGCGAGTGTCCTTGCCTTCGGGGAAGGTCAGCCAGTGATGGCCGCTGAATTTGGAGCGGCACGGTGCGCCATGTCGCGCGCCGCAACTGGTCAGCGCCTGGCGCCATGCTGTCGGTGGGTACGCGGTTCCGGTCGAGCTCCCTGAGGATCGTTGAGCCGATGACCCGACTTCTTGTTCTCGCCGCCTTCCTGACCGGCATAGCTCCACGGATCTCCCGTGGCCAGACATCCGCCACGATTGCCGGGGTGGTCAACGACGCAGCGACCGGTGCCGCCCTGTCCGGTGCGACCGTTCGCGCCCGCGGTCTGAACCCGGGACTGGTGGTGACGACCGGCAGCGACGGCCGGTTCACGATCACGTTAGGCATCCCGGGCACGCTGGTTGTCGCGCGCGCGGGCTATGCGGGGGTCGAACGCGAGTTCAGTGCGCCGGAATCCTCCGTCGCGATCAGCTTGAGCCCCCTGGGATCCGAGGCAACGAGAACGGCGACCGCGCGCACGCTGGAACGACTGACCGTGACCGCGGTTCGCGCGAGCGACAACGCGCCAGTCGCGCGCACGACACTCGACCGATCGCGCATCGAACGCGACTACAGCGGACAGGATGTGCCACTCACGCTGCGGCAGGCGCCGTCGGTCACGGCGTTTTCGGAGAGCGGCTCGCTGCTCAACTATTCGTACTTCCGCATAAGAGGTATCGACCAGTCGCGAGTGAACATCACCCTGGATGGCATTCCGCTCAACGAGCCCGAGGAACAACAGATCTATTTTTCGGACTTTCCGGACCTGACGAGTTCCGTGCAGAGCATGCAGGTGCAGCGTGGCGTGGGCACGAGCACGTACGGGCAGGCGGCGTACGGTGGATCGGTGAACTTCGCGACGCACTCCCTCACCGGGACGCCGCGCGAGATGCTGCTGGACATGGGCGGCGGTTCGTTCGGCATGGCACGCGCGACGCTCCAGGCCAACAGCGGGCCGCTGGCGAATCGATTTGCCTTTCATGGACGTGTGTCGGGCATGCGATCCGACGGTTATCGAGACGGTGCTTCGTCCGCCGCCAACAGCGTCTTTGGGAGCGCGGGTTACTTCGGCGATCGAGACTTCGTAAAGCTTACGGTCACGTCGGGCCTCGAACGGAACGGTCAGACTTACGCGGCGGTACCGCTCAGCGAAATCGAAGTCAATCCACGAGCGAATCCGCTCGACGGTGTCGGCGACAAATATCGCGAGAGCTTTGCGACGCTGTCCTGGACGCGGCTGATCTCGCCGGACGCGTCGGCCGGGCTCACCGCGTACGGGTTTACGACTCGTGGTTTCTACGATTACCCCTCCGGCGCGCCCGGGCCCGCACTGCGTTTCCGATCGGCGTCGCGCTGGGGCGGGCTGATCGCGGCGGCGCACGTCGTACGCGGGCGATTGACGTTCGACGGCGGCGCGCACGGGATGACCTACGCGAAGGACCACGAGTTCGATGAACGGCCGGACCTGCAGTACCCGGGCTATTCCAACACGGGTTTCAAGACCGAAGCCAGCAGCTTTGCCAAGGCCAGCTTGGCGTTAGGCGCGGCCACGCTATTCGGCGACCTGCAACTGCGAACCGCCGAGTTCCGGTACCGGCCGACCGCGGGGTACGGGCTCGACGAGGTGAGCCAGCGCTGGAACTTCGTGAATCCGAAAGTTGGCGTGACGGTGCAGGCAACCACGCGGTTGAGCCTTTTTGCCTCGTACGGCACGACCGGCCGTGAACCGACGCGCGGCGACCTGTTCGCCGGCGCAGACGATGTCACACCCGATGATGCGCCGGCGCTGCTTCCGCTGACGCGAGTGCGTCCGGAGCATGTAAACGATCTCGAGCTCGGCGCGTCGGTTGCGGGGAACCGCTTCGGACTGAACCTCACGGTGTTCGACATGCGGTTCCGTGACGAGATCGCGCGAACCGGCGCTACGACCCCGCTTGGCTACGACATCCGCGCCAACGTTGGCCGCAGTTACCGGCGCGGCATCGAGCTGGATGCGTCGCTGGAATTGACGCCATCAGTGTCGTTAGGCTCGACCATGACGCTCAGCCGCAATCGCATCGCCGAATATGTCGACGAAGGGACCGGCACCGCGTACCGCGACGTGGAGCCGATTCTTTCGCCCGCGTTCCTGGCCAGCCAGCAACTGACCTGGCGACCCGCCGCCCAGCTCACACTGACGGCCGATAGCCGGTACCAGGGTCGCAGCTTCCTGGCACCAACCGGCGACGCGACGCTGACGAGTCCGGCATTCCACGTGCTCGACGCCGGGGCCCGGTACTCCATCGGCCTGACCACACTGTCGGCGTACGTGCGCAATGTCCTGGACCGGCGGGCGTTGACGTCGGGAGACGTGAGCAGCGATGGCACGCCCAGATACTTCATCCTGGCGCCGCGCAGCCTCGACATCGCCGTCAGCATCCGTCGCTGACAGAGCCGGCCCGGCAACTCTATTGCGGAAGCGCGTGTCGTATCCATAGGCTGTCTATGGACAGATAACCTATGGACCCACGACATGCGTGACGAACTGCTTCCCGGTACGCTGGAGATGCTCATCCTGCGCAGCATCTCCTTGACGCCGATGCATGGCTATGCGATTGCCCAGCGCGTGCGCCAGGTCTCGGGCGAGGTGCTGCAGATCGAAGAGGGCTCGCTGTATCCGGCGCTCCAGCGATTGCTGGCGAAGAAGTGGGTGAAGGCCAATTGGCGCGAGACGCCGACGAAGCGGCGCGCCCGCTACTACACCATCACCGCCGCAGGCCGAAAGCAGCTCGGGCAGGAAGTCGCGAGCTTCGAGCGCATCGCCGAAGCGATCCGTTGCGTGTTGAAACACGCATGAGTCCCGGGAGGCCGGCATGTTGACGTTCCTGCACACCCTCTGGTTCCGCGTCTCGTCGCGCTTCAATCGCCGAGCACTCGAGAACGATCTGGCGGATGAATTGCAGTTCCATCGCGAACTGCTCGAGGATGAAGCCCGGCATCAGGGAGGAGAGGGCATCGACGCCCGGCGGGCGGCGGCGCTGCGATTGGGAAACGAGACGTCGATCCGCGAGCGGAGCCGCGACTGGTGGTCGCTCGGCTGGCTGGAAGCGGTGGCGCAGGACACGCGGTATGCGGTGAGATTCCTGGCGCGGTCGCCGGGGTTCTCCTTCATCGCCATCCTGTCGTTGGCGTTAGGCATCGGTGCGAACGCGGCGGTGTTCACCGTCGTGGACCGGTTGCTCCTCCGCCCTCCGCCACATATCGCCGACGTGGGCACGCTGTACACGGTCAACGTCAAGCGAAGCCGTGCCGGAAGTGAGGAGCGCCCGTTTTACAATATGACGACGTTCCGTGAGGCGTTCGCGCTCCGCGAGGGGAACAGCTTCGAGGCCGTGATACCGTTCATGCCGGCGAGTCGTGTGCGGCTGGGTCGCGGGCCGGATGCTCCTCGCATCAAGGAAACGAAGGTCGACGGCGAGTTCTTCAAGGTGCTGGGTGTACGGCCAATGCTGGGCCGGTTCTTTTCGCCTGATGATGACCGGGCCGATGCCCAGATCGCGGGAGTTATTTCACACGCGTTCTGGCAACGCCAATTCGGCGGCGCACCCAATGTCATCGGGACCGACCTGACCACATCGGGCATGACGTTTACCATCATCGGCGTGGCGCCACCGGAGTTCACCGGTGTGGAGATGGATGCACCTGACGTGTGGCTGCCGCTGGGATCGACCGCGCCGGTCAGGGTCCAGACGGATTGGAAGAACTGGCGTGGTTATGGCGTCCGGACGATCGCCCGGCTCAAGCCGGGGGTAACCGTAGAGGCATCGGACGCCGAGGCGACGTTGCTGGTGCGCCGGCTTCCTGACGTTCGTGGAATGTTGCCGGCGGACGAGAGTGTAGCGTTAGGCTCCATCATTCCGGGCCGGGGACCGGCGGAGCAACCGGCTGAGGTGAAGGTCTCGACGCGACTGGTCATTGCATCGGCGCTCGTGCTGTTGGCGGCCTGCGCCAACCTCGCCAACCTGCTGTTGGTCCGTGCGCTGGCGCGTCGCCGGGAAATCGCGTTGCGGCTCGCGGTTGGAATTTCTCGCCGCCGGCTCGTGGGCCAGATGACAGTGGAGGCACTGATCATCGCCGTGGCAGGTACGGCAGCCGCCTTGCTGGTGGCAGGCTGGGCGGGCGGGGCACTCCGAACGCTCGTGTTCCCCAACCTCCAGTGGCCGACCGGCGCGATCAACAACCGTGTGCTGCTGTTCTCAGCGGCGTGCGCCGTTTCGGTGGCGCTGTTGGCAACCATCGCGCCGGCCATTCGCATGACGCGCGCTGACGTGGCCAAGGCGCTGCGATCCGCCGCACCGCAGCTCGTCATGTCGACGGGACGATTACGGCAGGGATTGCTCGTGCTCCAGGTCGCGTTGTCGGTGCTCCTCACCGTTGGCGGCGTCGTGTTCGCGCAGAGTCTCCAGCGCGCGTACGAGTTCGATATGGGTGTCGACCTCGATCGCCTCGTCCTGACACGCTTCTTCCTTGAGGCGGATACGGTCGGCGGAGCGACCAGGCAGTTGATGCTCGAAGAAGCCGCGCGACGCGCGCAATCGATTGCCGGCGTCGATCGCGTGTCCATCGCGGAATCGATACCACTCGTGGGCAATTCGGTGCGCAAGATCAACACACCAGGACTCGACTCGGCGCGCTTCGCCGTCATGTGGGACGTCACTCCTGAACTGATGACCACCGTCGGTTTCAGGGTGCTGCGTGGCCGCGCCTTCAGCGAGGACGACGTCCGCGGTGGCGCATCAGCGGTAATCGCGACGGAAGCGCTCGCACGGCAGCTATGGCCGGGGAAGGATCCGATCGGTCAGTGCGCGCGCGTCGGCGCCGACACGAGTCCGTGCCTCACGGTGGTTGGTGTCGTACGTGACCTGCGTCAATACTCGCTGCGCGATGAGGCGGCACCAGCGGCCCTGGTCGCCGTACCTGCGCCGGACCTGAGCAGCTCGTTGTCCGCCTATCTGGTAACACGCACTACGGGAGACACGAAACGACTCGTGCCCGAGCTGCAGCGGATCTTCCGTGACGTTCACCCCGACATGGCCAGTCTCGAGATCAAGCGGTACTCGGAAGCTCTCGATCGCGATTACCGGCCGCTCCGACTTGGCACAGCGATGTTCGGGAGTTTCGCGGCGCTGGCCGTGTTCCTCGCCGCGGTCGGGCTGTACGGCGTACTGTCGTTTACCGTCGCGCAGCGCACGAGCGAGTTCGGTATCCGGTCCGCCCTCGGCGCACAGCGCGGTCGCATCATGGCGCTCGTCCTCGGCGGCGGGTTGGGGGTCGTCGGCGTCGGACTTTTGTTAGGCGGTCTGACCAGCTGGTTCGCCAGCACAGCGGTGCAGGCGCTGCTGTTCAACACCGATGCCCGTTCGATCGCGCCCTACGCGTTGTCGGCGGTCGTTCTGGGTGTCGTGGCGGTGATCGCGTCGGTTATCCCGGCGTGGCGGGCGTCGAGCGTCAATCCGGTGACTGCGCTCAGGGCAGAATAGCCGCCATCGTGACGTCCGGGTCATGCAGTTGGTGACCGGCGACACCAGAATGTGTCGCGGGGCACTGGCAGTTCACGCGGGATCGGCCGCTTCCGTTACGCTCCCGGCCTTGTGACGTCCTACCACGGTGCCGGTCACTTCGGCACCGCTGACGTCCAAACGGTAGGTGCGCATGCCCGCGGTTATCGAGAATCGATTGCGATCCGCTGTGGGAATCACAGCGACTTCCGCTCCCCTTTCGCGGGGCGCGCCCACGCCGGCGATGAACCGGCCCGTCGCGCCAGGCGCGGCGACTTCGCCCTGGCCGAGCCTGCGATGTCCGCGTTGCAGGCAGGCGCTGGTCCCGGTCCGGGAAGGCGAGCTGCAGTGCACACGTTCCGCCCGGCCGCATAGTTATCCGATCGTCGCCGGCATTCCCGATCTCCGCACGACTCGTGAGGCGGACATCACCGTCGCTCGCGAGCGCGCTGATGCCCGGCTGCTGGCGGAGATGCTGTCCCGGGCACCGCTGAACGCCGATGGCGCGAGCGAAGACGCTTCGCTGTTCGCGCAGGGAGTGCCGTTTGTCGAGGAAAAAGGGGATACCGGCCCATCAGGAGCATGCAGCATCGATGAGTTGTTAGGCGACTGGCAGGGTCTGGATCAGGGTTCGCCCGACCCCCGGGTCGTACTCGACATCGGCTGCGGATCCGGGGCGCTGCTCGAAGCCGCGGCCCGGCGCTGGACGGCTTGCGTGGGAGTCGATGGCAGCCTTCGCGAGCTGGTGCTGGCCAGGCACCGCCTTCAACAGGCCGGCATACGAGCGCGGCTCGTGTGCGCGAACGTGGATGCACTGCCGTTCGCGGATGGCCAGTTCGACCGTGTCATCGCCGAGTGGGTCCTGGAACGGTCGCCCCGAAAGGAGCGGGCGTTGCGCGAATGGAACCGGATGATGAACGGGCAGGGCAGGCTCTGGATCTCGACGTCGAACCGCTGGAGCGTGACCCGCGATCCTCAACTGGGTATCCCGGCGCTGAGCTGGCTGCCGATGCAGGTGCTCGACGTGTGGGCAAAGTGGCACGGCATGACGTTCCCGCAGCGCACGCTGGTGGGAACGAAGCGCTTGCGCCGGCTGCTGGAGGAGGCGGGGTTCTCGTTCGTCCGGCTTGGAGACGCCGTTGCCGACGATACGAACGCGACGCCGTCCACGCGCGAGCGCATAACGACGATCGCCCGCCGGATCCTTGTCCGGGAGATCACGAAACGCGTGAAGCCCATGCTCCTCGCAACGGCCTGTGCATCACGTCGAGCCAGCAGCCGCGTGAGATACGACCGTTACGTGGCGCGGTTGGCGCTCTGACGTTTCCGTGATCGGGATGGGTGACTGAGCGGAGTCTCAGTCTTTCCCCGTCGAGGAAATGGTAAGCCGGAAACCGTCAGGATCCCGAAGCCGGAAGATTCGCGCACCATGAGGAGCCGTAACCGGCTCAGTGTCCAGCGCAGTGCCTTTCTGCTTGATGGCGGCGGCGAGTGAATCGGCGTCCTGTTGCGTCGTGAACTGCAGAGACATGCCTTCGCCCTTCTGGCGCTCGAAACCCCTGGCGCCGTCATCCTGTGTCAGCAGGATGCGTACGGCTCCCGCGCGCAGGGAAACGGCAATCAACTTGCCTTCCCGCTCGTGACGCCGATCGACCTCGAAGCCGAGTACTTCAGTGTACCAGTCAGCGCTTCGATCGAGGTTCCTCACCGTCAAGGATGCCTGCAGACTTTCGGCCCTCAATTGCTCGGTCATTGATCGAATTGTGGAAGTGGTAAGCCTGGCGTAACAAAACCGCCGTCACAAAGGCGGTTACGCTCAGTGCGACGGCGGTTCGTGTCATGTAAACCCCTCTGCTCGAGATGCCGTTCCTTACCGCGGATCACCCCGCACCGTAGTCTTCACGATGAACGGCACGCCGTCGGTCATCCACTTCGGCGCGGGGGCCCACGTGAGGTAGTGATCGAAGAACAGGAAAAACAGGAACTTCAGGACGAGCCGAATCGCAAGGCCGCGAAGTCCGTGGCCTT